>JAIPHQ010000016.1 GCA_021735115.1 Candidatus Omnitrophota bacterium | reverse complement strand
ATGATTTTTTAGGGTTAGGCCCAATTCAAAAACTTATGGATAATCCAGAAATTACTGAAATTATGGTAAATGGGCCGGATAAAATCTATATTGAAAAAAATGGTAAAAAAATGCGAGCCGATGTAAAGTTTGATGATTCAGCGCATCTTCGTTATATAGTTGAAAAAATGGTTGCTCCTTCAGGAAGAAGAGTTGACGAAAGTTCACCTTATGTAGATTTTTCTCTAAAAGATGGTTCTCGGGTTAATGTAATTTTGCCACCACTTTCGGTAGATGGAACTACGATTACTATTAGAAAATTTTTACGTTCTATCGAAAAAGTGGAAGATTTAATTCGGTTGGGAACAATTAATCAAGCTATGGCGGAGTTTTTAGTCGCTTGCATAAAGGCTAAGGTTAATATTATGTTTTCTGGTGCGACCGGGTCAGGCAAAACCACAACCTTAGAAGTTTTATCTTCATACATTGATAGTATAGAAAGGATTATTACTATTGAAGATGCTCTTGAACTTAATTTACGTCAAGAACATGTAATAAGGTTATTAACTCGTCCTTCTAACATTGAAGGACGCGGTAAAATCTCACCGCGTGAACTTTTTAGAAATAGTTTAAGAATGAGGCCAACTAGGATAATTTTAGGAGAAATTAGAGGACAAGAAGCTATGGATTATCTTCAGGCCTTAAATAGCGGCCATCACGGTTCTTTATCTGTAATTCATGCTTCTGATCCCACTGATGCCTTAACTCGGCTAGAGACAATGGCTTTATATGCTGGCTTAAATTTGCCGGCTTGGGCAATAAGAAAACAGATATCGCAAGGCCTAGATTTGATCATCCAGCATCAGCAGCTTCAGGATGGAACTAGAAAATTAACTCATATAACAGAAGTTGGCCAATTAGAAGATAACAACATAAACTTAAAAAATATTTTTACATACAAAATAGAAGAGTTAACCGATGATTTTAAAGTAAAGGGGAGTTTTCATACGGAAAATAAACCTACTTTTTTTCAAGATTTTAAAAAGAAAGGAATAAAAATCAGCGAAAATATTTTTACCTAATTTAGGGATTTAACTATGCTTTATTCGAAAAGTTTTATCAATACATCTAGAGAAGATCCGAAGATCGCTGAATGTAAGAGCCACAAGCTCTTGCTTAAAGCCAATTTTCTTTATATGGTTTCATCAGGAATTTATTCTTATTTGCCTTTAGGTTGGAGGGTGTTAGATAAGATAAATAAAATAATTAGGTTTGAAATGAATTTGGTTGGTGCTCAAGAATTATTTATGAGTGCAGTTCAGCCGATTGATATTTGGAAAAAGACCGGCCGGGATAAAGACCTAGAAGAAGTGATGTTTAAATTTAAAGATAGAAAATTTAGAGAGCTTTGTCTTGGCCCTACTCATGAAGAGGAAATTACTGAAATTGTAAAACGCTATATAGGTTCTTATAAACAATTACCTTTTATCCTTTATCAAATTCAAACTAAATTTAGAGATGAACCTCGTCCCCGTTTTGGTTTAATGAGGAGCTCGGAGTTTATTATGAAAGATGCTTATAGTTTTGACATTGATCAACAAGGCCTAGAGGATAATTATCAGAAAATGTATAAAGCTTATAAAACTATATTTGATCAGTTTAGGCTTAATTATGCTATAAGTGAAGCTGATCCCGGCCCGATGGGAGGAAGTACCTCTCATGAGTTTATGGTTCCGGCTGAAATCGGAGAAGATGTTTTGTATTTTTGTCCAAAATGTAAAAAATACTATAAAGAAGAAGGTAAATGTTTAGTTTGCCAAGGGAAAACTAAACCGGAAAAAGTTGTTGAAGTTGGACACATTTTTAAATTAGGAACTAAATATTCAAAGGCACAAGAAGCATTTGTTTTGGATAAAGAAGGAGATAGAAAACCTTTAGTCATGGGTTGTTATGGAATAGGAGTGAGTAGGATTTTGTCTGCGGTAGCTGAAACTAGCTCTGATTCTAAAGGATTAATTTGGCCAAAGACTATAGCTCCATTTGATGCCACCTTACTGGTTTTAGATAAAAGCCAAATAGAAGAAGCATTATCTATAGAAGCAATCTTAAAAGAGAAATCTTTTTCGATTTTAGTTGATGATCGCAAAAGTCCAGCTGGGGTAAAGTTTAATGATGCTTATCTGATTGGTAATCCCTATATTATGATTATTGGTAAAAATTATCAAAAATCAAAAAAAATTGAAATTGAGGACAGAAAAACTGGACAAAAATATGAAATATCAAAAGATAAAATAAAGGATTTTTTTCAAGATGAGTATAATATTAAATAAAATTGAAAAAAAAGTTAAAGAAATTATTAAAAAAGAACAAGTTGAGCTTGTTGAATATAGAGCTTTTAATATGAGGGGTAAATTAACTATTAGATGTTTAGTTGATTATCCGGATGGCGGCATAACTTTAGACAGCTTAGGCCGATTAAACAAAACAATTTTTAATCAGCTTCAGGAAGATCTTTCTGATATGGATTATAAAGTGGAAGTTAATTCACCGGGTTTAGACAGGATATTAAAGCAACCGGAAGATTTTTTAAAAGTTAAGGGAAAAGATATTCTTCTCTGGCTTACTGAGCCAGTTTTGGATAAGCAATTTATAGAAGCACGATTAGAAGGTTTAAAAGAAAATAAACTTATTTTAAGTTATAAAGGTGATAATATATCTATAGATTTTAGAAAGGTAAAATCAGGTAAACAAAAATTTAGAACTTAACTAAAGAAATACAGTTGGTTTATAACTTATGCTTTTTAAAGTTATTGGCAATGAGCCATGAGCTAACAGCTAAGAGCCAATCAATAGGAGGTAACTTGTGAAGAGAGAGTTTTTAAGTATAATTGCTCAACTAGAAAGGGAAAAGGGCCTTGATAAAGAGGTTCTTATGGAGACAGTTCGTTATGCCCTGACTGTTGCAGCAAAAAAAATAGCCAAAATGAGTTCTCATGACGAAGAAGAAGTAACAGTTGATATAGATGATAAGGCTGGTGATATTCATGTTTATATTGGCGATAGAGAAGTAACATCGCAGGAGTTTGGGCGAATTGCAGCTCAAACTGCCCGCCAAGTTATTATTCAAAAAATTCGTGAAGCAGAAAAAAATAATATTTATGACGAATATAAAGAAAAAGAAGGTGATATAGTTGGCGGTGTAGTTTATAGGTTAGAAAAAAGGGCTGTTATTTTAGATTTAATGGGTAAAACTGAAGGTATAATCCCTCAATCATTTCTTTCTCCTTTAGATAGGTTTAGGATGGGAGAGAGAGTAAAAGCTTATGTTTATGAGGTAAAAAAAGAAAGAGGGACCCAGATTATACTTTCCCGTACAGATCCAATTTTAGTTAAAAAGCTATTTCAGCTTGAAGTACCTGAAATATCTGAAGGGATAGTTGAGATAAAGTCAATTGCCCGCCAAGCTGGTGAGAGGACAAAAATTGCAGTTTATTCAAAAGAAGAAAAAGTTGATTGTGTTGGAGCTTGTGTGGGGATTAGAGGCTCTAGAGTAAAAAATATAATTGAAGAATTGAGAGGTGAAAAAATTGACATTGTAAGGTGGAGCGAAGATATAAAAGAATTTATTAAAGCTGCACTTTCACCAGCCGTAATTTCAATGATAGAACTAGATAGAGAAGGCAAAAGGGCTAAAGTTCAGCTTAGCTCCGATCAACTTTCAATTGCGATTGGAAAAAGGGGCCAAAATGTAAGGTTGGCTTCTAAACTTGTCAATTGGGATATAGATGTTAGGTCCAAGGAAAGCATAGAAGAAGCAATTAAAGAATTGCAAAAATTAAAGAGTTTAGGAAAAAAGGCAGCAGAGAGTTTAGTCGATTCTGGGTATAATAATCTAAACTCATTAGAAAATGCCGAAGAAAAGAAGCTTGCCCAATTAAAGGGAATAGGTAAGAAAAAAGCAGCTAAAATTATAAAAGAAGCTAAAAAAGTTAAAGCTCAGCAAAAAAAGAAACAAGAAGAAAAAAGACAAGCTGTAAAAGCAAAAGAAGAAGGCCAAGAGTCTAAAGAAGATAAAGATGATAATAAATAAAATAATTAGTTTAAAGGGTGGTATTGATAATGAGGATTTATGAATTAGCTAAACAATTGGACATCGACAGTAAAAAATTAATTGAGAAGTTAAAGTCACTTAATTTTCCAGTGAAGAATCATATGTCTGTTGTAGATAAAGATACAGCAGAGATTATAAAGCATGAGGTAGAAGAACTAGATAAAAAAGAGATAGAGGAAAATGTTATTGAAGTAATTTTTCCGATAACAATTAAAGATTTAGCTATTAAATTGGGTAAAAAACCATCTCAACTTCTTGCTGATTTATTTAAGAAGGGTAAGATGTTTACTATTAATCAAAATTTAGATGAAAAAACTGCTAAAGGTATTGCTTATAATTATAAAGTTAATTTAAAAGAGAAGCCAAGCCAGGAAGAGCAAATTTTAGATGTTGAATCAAAAAATCTTAAAAAAAGAGCTCCTATAGTTACCTTAATGGGCCATATTGACCATGGTAAAACTAGTATTTTAGATTATATCAGAAAAAGTAAGGTAACAAATCAAGAAACTGGTGGGATTACCCAACATATTGGTGCTTACCAAGTTAATCTTGATAAAGGTAAAATTAGCTTTTTAGATACGCCAGGCCATGAGACCTTTACTCAAATGAGGGCAAGAGGTGCCAGTATTACTGATATTGTAATTATTGTTATTGCAGCTGACGATGGGGTAAAACCGCAAACAATTGAAGCTATCGATCATGCTAAAGCTGCCGATGTTCCGATAATTGTAGCAATTAATAAAATTGATAAAGCTAATGCTAATATTGATATGGTAAAGCAAGGCCTCTCTAAACAGGAATTAGTTCCTGAAGATTGGGGAGGAAAAACCACTACAGTTGAGGTTTCAGCTATAAAGGGAACGGGTATAGATGAATTGCTTGATTTGATTTTATTGCAAGCAGATATGATGGAATTAAAAGCAGATTTTGACCGTCCCGCAATTGGTGTTGTTGTTGAAGGCCGTCTTTCCAAAGGCAAGGGAGCTTTAGCAACTGTTCTTGTTAAAGAAGGAATTTTAAAAGTAGGGCAGTGGTGTGTATGTGGGAAATACGGAGGAAAAATTAAAGCAATGCATGATGATTTAGGTGATTTACAAGATAAGGTATTTCCTTCGGAACCAATTGAAATTTTAGGTTTAAATGGAGTTCCCTCTCCGGGTGATAAATTAATGGTAGCACCTGATGAAAAAACAACCAAAGAAATTATAAAGAAAAGGACTGAAGCAGAAAAAAAGAAAAAAATTGCTCCAGTTACTCATTTACGTCTTGAAGATTTACATAAAAAAATTAAACAGGGTGAGATAAAAAAGCTAAAGATTATCTTAAAAGCAGATGTTGGAGGTACGCTTGAAGCTGTAGAGGGGGCTTTGGCCAAGATCCCTTCTCAGGAAGTGGAGTTATCGATTATTCACAAAGGTGTAGGATTAATAAATTCTTCAGATGTATTGTTAGCTGAAGTTAGTGATTCTGTAGTAGTAGGTTTTAAAGTTACCGCAGATTCGCAGTCAAGAGATTTAGCTAAAAAGAAAGGAATAGAAGTTAGGACTTATCACATTATTTATGAGTTGATAGATGATATTAAAGCAGCCTTAGAGGGATTGCTTACTCCTCATGTAAAAAAGACTTTTATGGGAAGGGCTAAAGTAAAAACTGTATTTAATGTTTCAAAATCAGGGGTTATTGCAGGATCTCAAGTTGAAAAGGGTAAAATATTACGGGGAGCTCCATGTCAATTAACTCGCGGTAGTGATCTTATTTTTGAAGGAAAAATTGAAACTTTAAAACGATTTAAGAATGATGCTCGGGAAGTAAAAGAAGGTTATGAGTGTGGGATTGGCCTAGGGTATGATCAAATCAAAGAAGGCGATTATATTGATGTCTTCGGCCAAGAAGTTATCTCCCGTAAGCTATAGCTATAGAGAACGCAGGTGAAAAATGTACCGAAGGACGATGGATGAAGGATGAAAGGACGAAATCGTCCATCGTCTTAGCGAAGGCCTTCGACTTCGCTCAGGCCGAGTCCTGAGTAATATCGAAGGACGAAGCGGTCGTCCGTCGTCTATCGGAGCGAAGCGATAAAGTTATGAGAATTTATTAGGTATCTAATATAGAAGGGGTTAAATTTTGAAACACAAAAAGGTAGTGCTCAGCGGAATGCGCCCCACCGGCAAACTTCATTTTGGCCATTGGGTAGGAGCTTTATCTAATTGGATTGATTTACAAGAAAAATATAATTGTTTTTTTATGGTTGCTGATTGGCACGCTCTTATGAGCGAATATAAAAATCCAAAACCAATTAAAGATATAATTATTGATAATGTTGCCGATTGGTTAGCTTTTGGAATTGATCCTGAAAAATCAATTGTTTTCAGACAGTCTAAGATTTTAGAACATCTTGAACTATTTATGATTTTATCTGTTATTACTCCATTGGGATGGCTGACTCGATGCCCTACCTTTAAAGAGCAAATTAAACAGTTAAAAGAAAAAGATATAAATACTTATGCGTTTTTGGGATACCCAGCCCTTCAAACTTCAGATATAGTTTTATACAAGGCAGATTATGTACCTGTAGGAGATGACCAGTTGCCTCATCTTGAATTAGCTAGGGAAATTGTGCGCAGATTTAGTAGTCTTTATAAAAAGAAAGTTTTTACTGAACCACAAGCTTTATTGACTAAAGTTTCTAGGCTTACCGGTTTAGATGGGAGAAAGATGAGTAAGAGTTATAATAATTATATTGCTTTAGATGAAGAAGATAAATCATTGAAAAATAAAGTTTTAGGAATGTTTACTGATCCGGCTAGAAAAAGGAAAGAGGATCCCGGCCATCCTGAAATTTGTAATGTCTTTTCTTATTATAAAATAATAAATCCAGATTTAGAAGAAGAAGTAAGGGATTGGTGCATGCAGGCAAAAAAGGGTTGTGTAGAGTGTAAAAAGATTTTGCTGAATTCATTAAAAGAGTTTTTAGCATCAAAAAGAGATAAGAAAAAAGAAATACTCAAAGACAAAAATAAAATCTATGATATACTAAATAAAGGAGAAGATAAGGCTAGAAAAATTGCTGCTTCTACTTTAGATGAGGCAAGAAAAGCTATAGGATTAACTTAAAAGATGAGATTAAAATTAGACATTTTCGAAGGGCCTCTTGATTTATTGCTTTATTTAATTAAAAAAAGTCACTTAGAAATTTCGGATATATCTATTACTCAAGTAGTAGATCAATACTTACAATTTTTAGAAGTGATGGAATTATTAGATTTAACTGTTGCTTCCGAATACCTATTAATGGCTGCTAATTTAATTAGCATCAAATCAAAAAATATTCTGCCCAAAGAAGAAGAGGAAGAGGCAGAAGAAGAAGAAACAGCTGATGATTTAGTTAAAAGATTACTTGAATACGAAAAATTCAAGGAAGCAGCCGGATTTTTACGAAATAAAGAAGACCAAAGAAATAAATATTTCCCCCGTCCACCTACCGCGTCAAAAGAATATAGCCAAACTTATATTGAGGCTTCAATATTTGACTTAATCAGTGCATTTAAATCAGCTCTTAAAGAAGTTCCTAAAGATGTTTTTTTTGAGGTAATGAAGGAAGAGTTTACTGTTGAAGATAAAATTCATGATATTTTACATATTATCTTAGAAAAGGGAAAAATATCCTTAGAAAGGTTGTTTTCGCAGAGCAAGAGTAAGATAGAGATAGTAGTTACCTTTTTGGCAATTTTAGAGTTAATTAAATTAAAAGAGATTGTTGCTGTGCAGGAACAACTTTTTGGCCCAATTTCAGTTGCTAGGCCTCAATTAGTGAGCAATTAATTAATCAATTAAACAGTTATGGCTGATCAAAGATTTGTTGACTATCTAGGAGAAAACGAAGAAGAACAAATTGTAAATCTTTCTTTACGTCCTAAGAGCCTTAAAGAATTTACCGGTCAAAAGAATACTGTAGCTGCTTTAAAAGTCGCTATTGAAGCTGCCAAAAAAAGAGAAGAACCGATTGAGCATCTTTTGCTTTCTGGCCCTCCTGGACTGGGCAAAACTTCACTTGCTTATTGTGTTGCAAAAGAGATGAAAGCAAAACTTACTTCAACTAGTGGCCCAGCCATTGAACGGGCTGGTGATTTAGTGGGAATTCTTACTAATTTAGAAAAAGGAGATGTTTTGTTTATCGATGAAATCCATAGAGTTTCAAAAGTAGTTGAAGAGTTTTTATATCCAGCTATGGAAAATTTTCAAATTGATTTTATTATTGATAAAGGGCCTTATGCAAAGAGTGTAAAGTTTAATTTACAACCATTTACCTTAATCGGGGCAACTACTAAAAAAGGGCTTTTAAGTGCACCTTTGCGGGGTAGGTTTGGTTTATTTTTTGATTTTGATTTTTATCCTGTAGATGAATTGGCTTCAGTTATATCCCGTAGTGCAAAATTATTAGATGTTCCAATTGATGAAAAGAGCTGTTTTGAAATTGCCTCCCGTTCTCGTGGTGCACCTCGGTTGTGTAACCGTCTCTTAAAAAGAATTAGAGATTATGCTCAAGTTGAGGGGGATGGTAAAATCAATCTAGAAATAACAAAAACTGCATTACAAAAAGTAGGTATAGACAATCAGGGTTTTGATGATCTTGACAGAAGATATCTTTCTGCACTTATTAATATTTATCAAGGTGGTCCAGCTGGAATTGATGCGATTGCAGCTTCTTTAGGCGAGGACCGGCAAACTCTTGAAGATGTAGTCGAACCTTATCTGCTTACCAAAGGTTTTGTGACTCGAAGTCCCCGCGGCCGCATCGCTACCAAAAAATCCCACCAACACCTCCAAACCTTTTAACATCTAAACCTCAACCTAAACTTATTATGAGAGTGTTTAAGTTACTTAACCAAAGCAAAGATACAAAAGCAAGGACTGGTGTGTTTTCTACCAGAAAAGGTGATGTTTTAACTCCGGCTTTTTTTCCGGTAGCAACTCAAGGCACAGTTAAGGGGTTAACTAGCTGCCAACTTTCTGAAATTGGGGTCCAAGGTTATTTGACTAATGCCTACCATCTTTATCTTCGCCCCGGTCTTGAGGTTATTAAGAAAATGGGCGGTTTAGGTAAGTTTATGGGGGTTGATAGGCCGATTTTAACTGATAGCGGCGGTTATCAGATTTTTAGCTTAGCGCGGTTACGTAAGGTAGTGGATAAAGGAGTTGAGTTTAGGTCTCATCTAGACGGAAATAAGATTTTTTTAACTCCTGAGGATGTTATTGATATTCAAATGACTCTTGATTCTGATATTTTTGTACCTTTGGATGAGTGTATTAAAAATCCAGCTGATTATAGAAAGGCAGAAGAAGCTACAGATAGAACTATTGCTTGGGCAAAACGGACAAAAGATTATTTCAAAAAGCAAGGAAAATTAGAAAATTTATTATTTGGGATAGTCCAAGGGTCAACTTATAAGGATTTACGGCAAAAATGCCTAGTGGAAATTGATAAATTAGAAGTTGATGGTTTATGTATAGGTGGATTAAGTGTTGGCGAATCAAAAGAAATACGGTATAATACTCTTTCCTATTTTACCGATTTGGCTAAAGATAAGTATTTGCGCTATTTTATGGGATATGGGAAGCCTGAAGATATTGTTGAAGCGGTAAGTTTAGGAGTTGATCTTTTTGATTGTGTTATTCCGACGCGTTATGCACGCACTGGTACGGCTTTTACAAATCAAGGAGAAATTGTTATAAGGAACGCTCCTTATATATCTGATTCTACTCCAATAGATTCTGAATGTAGTTGTTATAGCTGCAAAAATTTTTCTCGAGCTTATATTCGTCATTTGATTAATGCAAGGGAGATGTTAGGAGTGCAGCTTTTATCTTATCATAATATTTACTGGTATATCAACTTTATGAAAAAAATTAGAAAAGCAATAGAAGAAAATAACTTTGCAAAGTTTAAAAAAGACTTTTTA
>JAIPHQ010000015.1 GCA_021735115.1 Candidatus Omnitrophota bacterium | reverse complement strand
TTTATCAAGAGATTTGAAATGGTTGGCTAAGGTATTGCCAGCTTTTTTCCCAATGTGAGGAATACCCAGCCCAAATAAAAGATTACTTAAAGATTGGTTTTTACTTCTTGATATCGATTTTATTATATTATTTGCTTTTTTTTCTTTAAATAGCGGCAAAGCGAGTAACTCTTTTTTGGTTAGCTTGTATATATCTGAAATGTTGTAAATAAGTTTTCGGTTGACTAACTCTTCAATTATGCTTTCCCCCATTCCTTCTATATCCATTGCGCCGCGGCTGGCAAAATGAACTAAAGAACGCTTAAGTTTGCTAGGGCAATTTGGGTTAAGACAAAAAAGATAAACTTCTTCTTTTTCTACGGCTCCTTTACAGATTGGACATTTTTTTGGTTCAGTTATCGGTTTTTCTTTACCGTTACGCTTTGAGTTGATAACTTTAATGATTTTAGGTATTACGTCTCCGGCTCGTTCAATTAAAACAGTATCACCTATTTTTACATCAAGCCTTTTTACTTCATCAAAATTATGTAAGGTGGCTCGTTTTATGGTTGCTCCTCCACAACGGATAGGTTTTAAGATTGCAACTGGAGTAATGATTCCAGTTCGGCCTACTCCGAACTCTATTTTTTTTATTTTAGTGGTTTTTCTTATAGCTGGGAATTTATAAGCTACCGCCCAACGTGGTGATTTTTGAGTAGAGCCTAATTTTTTTTGTAAATCTAGGTTATTGATTTTAACTACTACTCCGTCTGCTTCATAATCAAGGCTATCGCGTTTTTGCTGAAAAGTTTTACAATAGTTAATAACTTGGGTTAAGTTTTCACAAAGCTTATTTTCTTTTTGGGTCCTTAAACCCCATTTAGTGATTTTTTCAAAAAACTCTTGTTGTGAATCAAAATTATAATTTTCCACCCAACCAAAAGAATGAATGAAGCACTTAAGGTTTCTTTTGGCAACTAAATTTGGATCAAGAAGTTTAAGTGAGCCTCCAGCAGCATTTCTGGGATTAGCAAAAGGATTTTTACCGTTTTTCAAGCGTTGATCATTCAATTTTTCAAAATCGTTTTTACTGATATAGACCTCTCCTCTGACTTCTAAGTTTTTGGGGTAATTTTTGCGCAGCTTTAAGGGAATTGAATGAATAGTTTTTATATTAGAGGTTACATCCTCTCCTTTTTGGCCATCACCCCGGGTTAGGCCTCTGGTTAGATGGCCGTTTTTATAGTTAAGCGAGCAGCTAATGCCATCAATTTTTAATTCACAGATATAGCTAAAATTTATATCTTTTTTTAAAGCCCTTTTCATTCTTTTCTCCCATTCTTTTAATTCTTCAATAGAATAAGTATTATCTAAAGAGAGCATCTTTGTTTTATGTTTTATTGCCGGAAACTCTTTTATTAATCCACCGCTTACACGTTGGGTGGGAGAATCAGGAGTTATTAAGTTAGGGTGTTTTTTTTCTAGAGATTTTAAACTTTTTAGCAGGTCATCGTATTCTTTATCAGATATCTGAGGGTCATTTTGTACATAGTAGTGGTAGTCAGCTTCTCTAATTTTTTCACGTAATTTTAAAATTTGTGATTTGGTTTTATTTGGTGTCATTTAATTTTTAATTTAATTGTTAAAAAGTTACTCTAAAGTCTTGGTAGTGTTGTGTGGGCTTATTCTCACTTTTTTCAATATCAGATATGTTATGTTTGAATCTTTCTTTGAGTTCTGAGATAAATTTATCTATGTTGTCTCTTTCTGCTTCAGCAATAATTTCAACTCGTTGGTCAGATAAGTTTTTGACCCAGCCTTTAACTTTGTGTTTTTGGGCTAAAGCTCGGGTGGTAAAACGAAAACCAACTCCTTGAACAGTTCCGGAAAAAAATAAGTGATATTGTTTTCTCATATTATTAAATTTCTCTGTTTGTAAATAAACTCAAGAAACAAAATTTTCTTCGCGCCAGTATGATTTTTCCCTATACTAATTAACTGGGAACACAGAAAAATGCCTAAAAACCACCTCCTGACCTTTTTTAACTTAGGACTTAGGACTTTGGACTTTGGATATTCCCGAATTTGTCTCCTTCTTTTATTCTGTGTCCGCAAACAAAAGACCATGCAGGCATTTCATTTTTTCCTTCAGGTTTTACTTTTTTTATTTTTAATACCCCAGAACTTGTCGCTACATAGATTCCATTTTTATCTACTTTTGTGATTGTTGCGGGATTTTGTTTGTTTTTGTCTTTTAAGTTTTCTGCTTCGGTTATCTTTAGTATTTTGTTGTTGTAGTAAGTGTAGGCGGTAGGCCAATTTAAGGTTGCTCTGATCAAATTTTTTATTTTTTCTGCATTGTTTTCCCAATTGATTTTTCCATCTTGCTTAGATAGTTTAGATGCAAAGGTAGCCTTTTTTTCATCTTGTTTCTCCATGTTTGGAAAGTTGTCCTTGATCTGGTAAAAAACTTCAATGAGAGCCTCTGTGCCTAAGTTAGCTAATTTTTTTGAAAGAGTAAAATAGGTGTCGTTTGAATCAATTTTTATTTTTTTTTGTAAAATCATAGGGCCGGTGTCTATGCCTTTATCTAGCTTAAAAATGGTTACACCAGTTATTGTTTCGCCATTGATTAGAGTTCTTTCGATTGGTGCCGGGCCTCTATAGAGTGGTAGCAGTGAGGGGTGAATTCCCAGGGGCAAAATTTTTGGCACCGACAGCAATTCATTTGGAATGATTTTTCCATAATCAGCAACAACTAGATAGTTAGGTTTAATTTTAGATATCTTGTCTAAAAATCTAGCCTCACCTAAATTGTCAGGCTTTATAACTTTTATCTTATTATCTTGAGAAAGTTTAGCTACTTGAGTCTGATAAAGTTTTAATCCTCTTCCTTTAGGGGCATCGGGTTTGGTTATAACCAATACAGGTTTAATCTTAGCTTCGATAAGAGCTTGTAGTATTTTTTTTGAAAAATTAGAACTACCAAAATAAACAATTTTATCCATAATCTATTATACCTAACTTAATATTACTGCTGATTGGATTCCTTTTCTCTTTATTTTATTAAGCTCAAAGTAAATTGGCTGATCAGAATCAGTTTTGTTTTTAAGCTTAGTTATCAAACTGTAACGATATTTTCCTCTTAATTTATGAGGCGATTCTTCAAAAGGGCCGAAGGTGTCATAATTTTTTTCCTTTAGTATATTGTATAATTTTTTTCCATTTTTTAAAGATTTCTTTTGATCATTATGCCTAATAATTATCTTTATTATTTTTACAAAAGGAGGTAATTTCATTTGATTTCTTAATTGCAATTCTTTGTTATAAAATTTATCCCATTCTTTATTTAAATACTCAAATAGATAGTAGTTAGGACGGCTTGAAAAAACAAATAATTTTTCTCTAAACAATAAAGATAAACTCCTAAGATAGATAAAGGTTTTAAAGGTAAGGTCATAGTCAAACTGATTAAGATAAGAGTCGGCATCTAGGATGAACCCTGTATCAAAAACTTGTTTTTGGTAAAGAATATTTAGGATTTTAGATGTAGAAAGAATAAGTTGAGCTTTGCCATTATAAGTTTCGATATTTCCTAATTTTATTTCTGGGAAAAATTTAGCTAATATTTCTTCGAGTTTTCCGATTCCCATCCCCTTTCCTTTAAGATAACCCTTTTTGCATTCTGGGCAAATTTCCGGATAAGTAAATTCTTTTTGACAGTAAGGACATAATAGCTCATTTTTATTTTTTTCTTTTTGTTGAAGAAAACTTGAACAATGTTTGCAGCGTAAAACATAATTACAATTGCTACAGCAAATTATCCGCCAAAAATTTTTTTTATTCCAAATAATTACTCCTTTCTTTTTTTCTGAGAGAGTCTTACGAATTAGTTCTATCAGGATTGGATTTATGTGTTTGTATTGTGTGAAGTTGTTGCGGTTGATTACTTCTATTTTTTTTGAATTTTTTTTTGTTTTGCCAAAATTGATTAGTTTTATTTTCTCCTCTTTGATCTTCTTATATGTATATAGCGAAGGGTAATTACCTGCAAATATTAATTTATTTTTTAGTTGCTTGGTTAGGATCAGAGATGCTTTGCGGAGATGATAAAAAGGCTGTACTTCTTGAAAATAATATGGACTAGCTTCTTCTTCGATTATAATTAATTTAGTATCTTGAGGAAAATAAAAAAGAGCAGAACGCGTTCCTAAAATTAAAGATTTTTGTCTTGACTTCACCCAAGCATTTAGGAGGTTTTTGTCTGTTTGTTTACTAAAAAATTCAAATATTTCTTGGGTAAAATCTTCTTTAAGTAATGCACTTACTTTTTTCAAAAAAGCAAGTTGAGGTAGGCAAATAATAACAGAACCTTTTTTGAGAGTTTCTTTAATCTCTTTTTTCCAAATCGAATAACGCCTATAAAGAAAATCTGATTTGACAAATTCTACTTTTTTTTCCTTATAATTTTTCTGATTATCTTCTAAGTTTATATTTATTTTTTCTTTGTTTATTTTTCGTAACTGTGGCGGAAGCATCATGAATAAGAATTTTGAGCTAGGGTAAGGGTAATAATTAGCAAGTTCTCGGGCAAAAGCAAAATGATTACTTTTTAATACAGGGCTTAAGTCAAGAATTTTATCTATTGATTTTAATTTATCAATTTTTGTTTGATTAGATAATGAGCTAACTATACCGATCTTTTTTTGTTTATTAAAATTAACCAATACTCTCATCCCCGTCTTTAGGTTTTCTCCAGAAGGTATTTTATAGTCAAACTTTTTGTCAACAGCTAAAGGAAGTGTAATTTTAGCAATTTTTTGCATAGTTATTAATAATTTTATCTAACGGCTTGCGAATATCTTTAAAATCTAAGGGGTAGTTGTCTTTTAAGCTTTCTTCTTTTTCTGCGAATTCATTAATAGATTGGATTAAGCTTTGCCAATCATAAGCAATTTCGGCTATATTTCTTTTCTTTAAAAAAAACATATTATCTTCTTCTTGGCCGGGGATAAAATGGGTAAAAACGAAAGGCTTTTTTTTGTATCCGCACTCAAAAACAGTAAGACCTCCAGGCTTTGTTACAATTACAGAAGACAGGCCAATTAATTCCCATATCTTTTGGTAAAAAGGAAAAATTTTCAAGTTTTTAAAATTAGCTTTTTCTAAATATTTTTTTAATTTATTATTTTTTCCATAAATTACTAAAAGGTTAAATTTTTGATTAAGGTCTAAAAGAGCATTTTCTAAAAAACCAAAGTTACCACTAGCCGAAGACACAAAAAGAATAGTTTGTTTGGTGGTATCTAGATCGAATTTTGCATATAAATCATCACGAGATTCTTTTTTTAAGAATCCTTCTCTAATTGATACGTAGCCTGAGATAATCTTTTGGCTGTTAATGCCCAGTTCAGTTAACCATTTTTTAGTTTGATCGGTAGCAACGATAAATTTATCAATCTTTTTATCAGCCCAAAGGCGATGCGGTTTTATGTCAGTCACAACAGAGATTTGCATTATTTGTAATTTTTTTTTAAGAATTGCTGTAAGGTGAGGCGGAAAAAAATGGGTTGTGATTATAATATCTGGTTTAGCTTTTTTGATATAATTGATAAGAGGAAAGTATGTTATAAGATTGAAAAAACTTAAGATATAAATGGTTATTTTATGTTGAGATATATTAAAAAATAACTTCCAAAGAGAAGGAAAATTATTTGTAACCCATAAATAGGAAGCTGATTGTATTTTTTTTACAAAGCTAAAAGTAAAATCAAGTAAGTCAAGGCAAGGAGCTTTCAAATGAGAGCTGATAGCCAAGGCAGCTTGTTTATGGCCTTGTCCGAAGCTTGCGTGAATAACTAATATTTTAGGCATAATTGGTTAAAAGAAAATTTGCTGCTAAAAGTAAATTATCAAATATATAATCAGGTTCAAATTCCCAATTTTTTCGGTTTTTAAGTTTTTCTTTTCCAGATAATACCAGTATTGATTTTGCTCCAAAGTTTTTGGCAGTATTTATATCTATAAAAGAATCGCCAATAAAAAAAGATAAATCTATTTCCTCTTTTAGGGTTTCTTTGGCTTTGTCTAGTAGTCCGGTTTTTGGCTTACGGCATAAACAATTATCCTCATCTTTGTGGGTGCAGTAGTATATGCCGTCAATTGAAGTTTTATGAAGCCAGAGCCTAAATTTTAGTTTTCTATCTATTTGTTTTAATGTTTTTTCAGAGTATTTTCCTTTTGCTACGCCAGATTGGTTTGAAGTAATGAAAATTTTAAAACCAGCTTTCTTTAGTTTCTTTATAGATTCTATAGTTCCAGGAAGTAACTGAAACTCTCTGGGACGAGTTACGTAATTACCATCGCCTGGATATTGGTTTATTACTCCGTCTCTATCTAAAAAAACTATTTTAGTCATTTGTCTTTAAATATTTTTTTTATTTCAGAAAAGGAAATTAATTTACATTTTCCTTCTTCTAAATCATTAAGCCTAAGATTGCCGATACGTATTCTTTTAAGAGATATTACCTGATAACCTAACCTTTTAAACAAGCGCCTGAGATGCCTTTTTTTCCCTTCCCCTACAGTTATCTTAAGTGCAGGAGGAAGTTTGGACCAGCTTTTGTTTTTTACATTTCTTATTTTTTTAACTTTAAGTAGCTGGCCTTCATCGGTAATACCGGCTTTTGCTTTTTTGTAGTCATCTTTTTTCAATTGTGTCGATAACTGGATTATGTATTCTTTTTCTATTTGAAATTTAGGATGAGTTACTTTATAGCAAAAGTCTCCGTTGTTGGTCAAAATTATTAGACCAGTTGAATTTTTATCTAACCTACCGATAGGATATATTCTTTCCTTCCTAGGAATTAAGTCTAAAACAGTGGTCTCTGCATATTTATCAAAACAAGTGGTAGTAACTCCTTTTGGCTTATTAAGTAAAATATAAACATCTTTTGCTGGCCGTATTTCTTTATTGTTTATTTTTACACTATCTGATATGCCTACTTGATAGTAAGGTTTATCAACGTATTTACCATTAATAGTTATCTTTTCTTTTTTTATTATCTCCTCGGCTTTTCGGCGAGAAGCTATTCCACTTTTAGCTAAGTATTGATTAAGGCGCATAATAAAGTCCAAAGTCCATAGTCAATAGTCCAAAGTTATTTTTTTAGATTAGTTGGGCAAAGACTTTGTTATTTTTGTCGATTTTTGTTATTTTTACTTTTGCGGCAGAACCAAGTTTTATATTATCCTTTGTATTAACTTTTATGTAATTTTGAGTATAACCGGTAGTATAGTTATCTTTTTTCTCTTCAGCAACCATTTCGAGTTTTTTATTAAGGAAAAGCTTAGAATAGCTGAGAGAAAAATCTTTGGCTAATTTATCAAGGGCCCTATACCTTTCTTTTATTTTGTCTTTATCAATTGAATTATTGTTGGCCAAGGGAGTTTTTTCACGTGGCGAAAAAGTAAAAATATGGATACGCATAGGCCTTACTTTTTTTAAAAAATTAACAGTTTGTTGAAAAGTTTTTTTAGTCTCACCCGGAAAACCAACTATTATATCACAACTTATTGCAGTTTTAGGATAAACTTTTTTTATTGCCTTTATTTTTTCTAAATAAATTTCTACAGTTTCTTTTTTATTCATAGCTTTAAGTATAGAGTTTTGACCATATTGAAAAGAAAGATGTAAATGCGGGCATAATTTAGGATGGTTGATTAAACTGATAAGTTTATTGTCGATAAGAGAAGGTTGAAGTGAACTAATCCGTAGTCGTCCCAGGCAGTTAAGTTTAAGGATATCTTCACTTAAATTAGATAAGCTATTTTTTGGATTTAAGTCTTTTCCGTATAAATTTAAATTAATTCCGGATAAGACAATTTCATGGTGGTTGGCTGAAAGCCTTTTTATTTCATCAATAATATCTTTTTTTTGACGGCTAACAGGCTTAGGGCGCAGGTAAGGTATTTTGCAAAAGCTACAAAAATTACTACAGCCGTCTTGTATCTTTACAAAAGCACGTTTATGAGGATAATTTTGTATTTTTAGTTTCCAAGGGCTTTTTGATAAGGGGAATGGAACGGTGTTACCAAAAATTACATTAATTAGATTTTGTTTGTTTTTTTGAGTGACAATATAATCAACCTCTATTTTTTCAATATAGTTTTTATTTAATTCTGCCAAACAGCCGCAAACAGCAATTTTAGCTCTAGGATTCTCTTTTTTTGCTTGTAAAATCATCTTTTTTGATTTTTTGTCAGCGGTTTTAGTTACGCTACAGGTGTTGATTATATATAAATCAGCTTTTTTTGTAGTTATTTGGTGCCCCAATGAACTAAATTGTTCTTGGATAGCTTGACCTTCATACTGATTCACCTTACAGCCGAGTGTTTTGATTTTTACTCGCATCATTTATCTGTGAGGTATTTAATTAAACCGGAAAGAAAAATTGCTGCAGTTTCGGTTCGTAGGACATTTAAAGAAAGATTTATTGGCCGGCAGTTATGTTTTTGGAAATTGTCAATCTCTTTTTTGCAAAAACCTCCCTCTGGGCCAACAATACAGAGAATATTTTTTGTTTTATAGGTATTGATCAATAACGGTAGGGGTGGCTCGTGTAGGGGCGCCTCGCGAGGCGCCCCTACTATCTTTAAATCAGTATTTTTTTTAATTAGTTGGTCAAGTGCAAGCGGCTGGTTTATCCTAGGAAGCCATAATCGTTCTGATTGCCGGCTGGCTTCAACAATTATTTTTTGCCAACGTTCTATTTTGGAAATGGTAGGGGCGGCGCGCGAGCCGCCCCTACTTCTTGATGAATAATAGGGAATAAACTCGGAAACTCCTAGTTCTGTAGCTTTTTGTAAAATAAAATCTATCTTTTTTTCTTGAATTAAAGGAAATCCTAAAGTTAACTTTGGTTTTATTCTGGCTGATTCTCTATCTTTTTTTATTTTATTTATTATTATATGTTTCTTTTTTGCTTTTTCTATTTTATATTCCCATTCTTTACCGTTACCATCGAATATATAGATTTTTTGACCCTTCTTAAGGCGCAATACATTTTTTAATTTATGCAAAGGCCCTCTTTTATCTAAGGCGATAGATTCTTTGATTTCTTGAGGAGGTATATATAATCTTATTTTTGCCATTTTTTTAATGTCATTGCTGTATATGTTAAATAATTCGTAGACAGAATTACCTTTTGATACAATAGAAATTAAAATCATGTAAACTTTATGGACCGAAGGGGATTTGAACCCCTGACCTCCTGATTGCGAACCAGGCGTTCTCCCAGCTGAACTACCGGCCCGTTAAAAAACAATTATATAGGGTTATTCTTTTGTTTTCAAGGGAATAAAATTAGTCGGGAACGTAGGCATGGATACAAGAGTCTGAAGGAGCAGTAGCAGGACAATTTATAGTATTTCCTCCGATAACTGCACTTCCTCCAGGGGCTAAAACACGTATTTGTACAGTGAGCGCATGAGGTGCTGAACCAACATTTATTGAATCATTGATTGGCGGTGGATTATCATAAGGGGCTATCCCCCGTCTTAATCCTTCATAAGCATGGACCATGCCGGCTTGAGCTGCTAATAATTTTCTCCGTCTTGATATTTTATGTTCGGTTATTTTTGATTGTTGGCGCATCAGATTTATTGCTGTAATAGCAAGCAGAGAAATTACAATTAATACTCCAAAAACAATAATTAAAACAACCCCTTTTTTCATTTTTGTTTGATAATGAAATTTTATTTTATTTTTTGTTTTTTTTGATTTAAGTTGATATGGTAGGTGTTATCTTTTTCTGTAACTACTATATGCTTTTCTCTGGCTAGCCAACCTAAACTCATTAGTATTAATTTTTCTGATTTGTCTATACCTTTTGTGATTTTTTCTAAAGTAGTTTCTCCATGTTCATCTAAAAAATTCCAAATCTCTCCAGCTACAATCCCAATTTGAGTTACCATTTACTTACCTCGGTTTAAACTTTCGCAGTCAGGACACCTCCAATATCCGTCCCGGCTATTTATAAAAGAAAAAGTTCCGCATGTTTCACACTTTTTCTTTATTAACTCAACTTTTTTCTCTTTTTTAA
>JAIPHQ010000014.1 GCA_021735115.1 Candidatus Omnitrophota bacterium | reverse complement strand
GAAGAAAAATTTATTAAGGAATTATGTAATAAGCTAAATATTGATTTTGTTAGTGAGAAAAAAAATGTAAATGAATTTTTTATCGGTGACTCTCTAGAACAAACTGCACGCCAACTACGTTTTGATTTTTTTTTAAAAGTTTCGCGTCAAAGCAAAATAAAAAAACTTGTTTTGGCTCACCATAAAGATGATTTAGCTGAAACTGTTTTAATGAGGATTATTAGAGGTACAGGCCTAAAAGGTTTAAGAGGTTTCTTGCCCAAGTCTCAATTTAGAAGTTTAGTGGTGGTTAGGCCTTTTATTGATTTAGAAAAAAAACAAATTTTAAATTGGCTAGATAAAAAAAATATTCCTTTTTGCTTGGATAAAAGCAATCAGGAGGTAAAATTCTTAAGAAATAGGATAAGAATTGACCTATTGCCGCAACTTGAGGCTATTAATAAATCTATTGCAGATAGGTTGTCTGATCTAGCGGTTAATGCGGGCCTTGATTATGACTTTATCTATACTTTTTCAAAATCTGAATTTGGACGGCTTAGGCAAAAAAGATCAGGCCGGGGTATATCTCTTAACTTACAAGGCCTAAAAGCACTGCATCCGGCTATTTTTAATAATGTAATAAGAATCGCTATCGAGCAAATTAAAGGAAATACACGCCGGATAGATCAAAATCATCTAATTGAAGTAAAAAAACTAGTTTTAGAAGGTAGGGAAGAGGCAAGCATCCATTTACCTAAAATTGTAATAAAAAAAGAAAAAAAGACTCTTTCTATTCAGTCCTTGATTTTGTAGTTAATCTAAGTATAATAGCTATCGATGCAACCAAATAAAAAGAAGAAAAAACAACCTAATCCCAATTTTTTCCGCCGGGCTTTATATGTAATAATCATATTTATGGCGGTTATCTGGTTAGCTAACCTTTTTGGTGCTAATATGGGGGGGTTTGCTAAAAAATTAAAATATCCCGAATTTTACTATCTAGTCAAAAATAATCCAGAGACTAATCAGATAAAATCAATCACTTTAAAAGAAAATCTTGCCCAAGGCCAGTTCAATCAATCAAAAGATCAAAAGTATTTCTATGTGTATATTCCTAAAGAAAATGAAGAAATCGTTTCTTTAATCAGAAAAAATGTAGAAGATTTTGAGATTGAGCCGGCAAGCACTGCTTTTACTAACTTTCTTTACTTCTTTGGGCCGATGCTTATTTTCATTTTGTTTTTATGGTATTTTTCTAAAAAAGGGAACCAAATGGGTTCACAGATTTGGGGTTTTGGTAAGTCTAAGCATGCTATTTTAGATAAAAATAGAGCTAAAAAGGTTACCTTTGATGATGTAGCCGGCATTGATGAAGCAAAAGAAGAGCTGCAGGAAGTGGTTGAGTTTTTAAAAGACCCTAAAAAGTTTCAGCGCCTTGGTGGTAGGTTTCCCAAAGGAGTTCTTCTTATGGGCCCTCCCGGTTGTGGTAAAACTTTGCTTGCTAAGGCTGTATCAGGAGAAGCAGAGGTACCATTTTTTTCAATAGGCGGATCTGATTTTGTTGAGATGTTTGTAGGAGTTGGAGCATCTCGAGTTAGGTCTTTGTTTGAGCAAGCTAAGAAAGCTGCTCGAGCCGAAAATAAAGGATGTATTATTTTTATTGATGAAATTGATGCAGTTGGCAGACAACGTTTTGCTGGATTAGGTGGTGGCCATGATGAAAGAGAACAAACCTTAAACCAACTTTTAGCAGAGATGGATGGATTTAAAACCGAAACAGGGGTAATAGTCATAGCGGCTACAAATCGCCCTGATGTCTTAGATCCGGCTTTACTTAGGCCGGGTAGGTTTGACCGTCAAATTGTAATTAATGCGCCTGATATAAAAGGAAGAGAAGGAATATTAAAAGTTCATACCAAAGCTATAAATCTTTCTCAAAAAGTAAATTTAGAAGAAGTTGCAAAAAGAACGCCTGGTTTTTCCGGAGCTGATTTAGAAAATCTTTGTAATGAAGCTGCTTTACTGGCGGCACGCAGAAATAAAAAATCAGTTAGCCAAAAAGAACTTGAAGAAGCAATTGAAAGAGTAATGATGGGCCCAGAAAGAAAGAGCCGGGTAATGTCAGAAAAGGAAAAAAAGATAACGGCTTTCCACGAAGGAGGCCATGCTTTGGTATCTTTAGTTATTCCAGAAGTTGATTCTATGGCAAAAGTATCAATTATCCCCCGGGGGATGGCGGGTGGTTATACTTTTATCCCGCCTCAGGAAGATAGAAGCTACAAATCAAAAAAACAACTTATGGGTGAAATTACTGTTGCTTTAGGGGGAAGGGCCTCTGAGGAAGTGAACCTAGATGATGTTACAACCGGGGCTATGAGTGATTTGGCAGCGGTAACAAAATTAGCTCGGAAGATGGTTTGTGATTATGGTATGAGTGATAGGTTAGGAAATTATACTTTAGGTGAAAGTCATGGCCCTGTATTTTTAGGCAGGGATATGATGAGAGAAAAAGATTACAGTGAAGAGACGGCTCGGATTGTTGACCAAGAAGTAAAAAGAATTGTAGATGAATGTTACAGTAGAGCTAAAGCTATTATCCAAGATAATAAAAAAGAATTGGCCAAGCTTGTAGATGTTTTATTAGATAAAGAGGTATTGGATGCCAAAGAGTTTAAAGAAATTGTTGGTTTATCCAAACAAAAAAAACAAGATTCAACTTCATAATAAATATTTAACTATATTTTATCTTCCCTTAAATTAAATGAATGTATTTCCGTTAGCTTTAGATAACCAAAACCAAGCAAAAAAGATAGTTCTTTCTCTGGGGGCAACTAAAGAAGGGGCTAAAATACTTGCCCCTAAGTCTGTATTTAGAAGTTTTAAGGTTCAGGGAATAAGATCTTGGGAAGCCAATATATTAAAACAACATCTGCTTTCTCTTGGTTCTGATGCAGCTGTAGAAAGAGATGCGTTAATTAAAGATATTGAAACTGAAGTATTGCTTTTTGGTACTATTAATCAGCTGAAAAAACTTTGCCAAAAATTGAAAAATCAAACCAAAAGGCTAAGAATATTATCTAGACAATTGTTAGAAAGTTTAGAAAATAGTGAGAAAAATAGTTATAAATATAGAGCTAGGGATAAAACTTTACGGATAAATAGGCCTATTATTTGTGGGATAGTAAACATTACCCAGGATTCTTTTTCGGGTGATGGATTATTGGTAAAGTCAGGTGAATCTTTTCCTAAATTAAAAAAATTAGTTCTAGACAAAGTTTCCGCAATGGTCAAAGTTGGAGCTAAGATTATTGATTTTGGAGCTGAATCAACGCGGCCATTTTCTAAGCGAATAAAACCGCAAGAAGAAATAAGAAGGCTTATACCAATATTAAAGGTAGTTAGAAAAGAATTCAAAAATTTAATTATATCAGTTGATACTTATAAGCCTAAGGTGGCAGAAGCAGCAGTTGGATCTGGAGTTGATATTATAAATGATATCACTGCTTTAAGAAGTAGTAAAATAACTGCTTTGGTCAAAAAATATAATCTAGGCTGTGTACTTATGCATATGCAGGCAAATCCGCAAACTATGCAAATTAACCCTAATTACAGGCAAGTTAGCCAAGAAATTGGAGGATTTTTAAAAAATAGAATAGAATATTGTCAAAAAAAAGGTATAGACAAAAGCCAAATTTTTATAGATCCCGGAATTGGCTTTGGAAAGTCAAAAAAACATAATCTAGATATCATAAATAATTTATACCAATTTAAAGCTTTAGGGGTGCCAATTTTTATTGGCTTATCGCGTAAATCTTTTATTGGTGATATAATTAAAAAAAGCCCAGCTCAACGGCTGGGGGCTACTATTGCTGCTGAAATGATTGCTTTGGCAAAAGGTGCTAGTGTCTTAAGAGTACATGATGTAGACCAGACAAATGATGCAATTAAACTTTTTTCTGCTTTGGTAAAAAAATGACAAATTTAATTAAAATGCTTAACTGGAAATCAATTGTTGAGATAATAATCTTGTGGATGGTTATCTATAGGATATTTTTATTTCTAAAAGGAACTAAAGCCGTTTATCTTCTAAGAGGTATAATTGTTCTGATAATTTCTTTACTTACTTTTCAACTTTTAGGTTTACCGGTTTTAACCAGAATACTTACCTACCTTTTTGCTTTTTTTCTTGTTTTAGTGGCTATAATTTTTCAACCTGAACTAAGGGAGGGTTTAATTAGATTAGGCCGCCGCCATATTTTTCATATGGAACCTCAAATTGAGGAGATGGAGCAAGTTTTAAGAGAAATTACATCTTCTGTAGGAGTTCTCTCCCGTAAGAAAATAGGGGGGTTGATTGCAATAAAAAGAGATATGGGCCTAAGAAAATATACTGAAAGTGGAGTTGTTTTAGATGCGGATATAACGTCAGAATTAATTCAGAATTTATTTTATCCTTCGGCTCCATTACATGATGGAGGTGTGGTTGTGGAAGGGACAAGGGTTATCGCTGCAGCTTGTCTTTTTCCTTTATCAGACAATCCTAACATAGAAAGAACATTAGGTATGCGGCATCGGGCTGCTGTAGGCCTTTCTGAGGCAACTGACTCTATAGTTGTTGTTGTTTCCGAAGAAACCGGGATAATCTCTTTGGCGATAGAAGGCCAACTTACCAGACGCCTAAGCCCGAATGATTTATTTACAATTTTAAAGGGGCAGTTGACAAAAACTTAAGTAGAGATATTTATGGAATGGATTAAAATAGTTAAAAAATGGATTAAAAAGATTGATTTGCAAAAAGCTATTACTTATAATTTTTGGCTTAAGCTGGTTGCTTTAATTATAGCGATAATAGTTTGGTATTATGTAAGTGGAGAGATAACCCAAGGTATTCAAATTTAAGAGAAATAAGATATGGCAAAAACTAAATTAGGAATAAATATTGATCATGTAGCTACATTGCGCCAGGCTCGTTTTACTGTTTATCCAGATCCAGCTACTGCTGCTTTGGTAGCCCAAAAAGCTGGTTGTGATTCAATAGTAGCTCATCTGCGTAAGGATCAAAGGCATATTCAAAAAGAAGATGTTTTTTTAATCAAAGATCTTATCAATATTCCTTTTAACCTTGAGATGTCAACTGCAGCATCTATTGTTTCTGTTGCTGAACAATTAAAGCCGGACCAAGCGACTTTAGTTCCTGAAAATAGAAAAGAATTAACTACAGAAGGTGGAATAGATTTAATAAAAAGCTATAAAAAGGTTGAAAAAGCAATAAAGAGATTAAAGAAAAAAAAGATTAAAGTAAGCCTATTTATAGATCCGGTAAAAAAACAAGTAAAATTAGCTAAAGATTTAGGAGCGGAGATAGTTGAATTTAATACTGGCCAATATTCACAAAGGCTATCAGACAAAAAGCAAAAAAAAGAATTAGAAAGAATTCAAAAATCAGCTTTATTTGCTAAGGAAGAAGGGTTCTTTGTTGCAGCTGGACATGGCCTAGATTATGAAAATATAAAAAAAATAGCAAATGTAGGTGAAATTCAAGAATTTAATATTGGCCATTCTATAATTTGTGAGTCTATTTTTTTAGGGTTGGCACCGGCAGTTAAAGAAATGATTGCACGTCTTTAAAACCAATAAATTATAATTTAATTAAT
This sequence comes from Candidatus Omnitrophota bacterium, assembly GCA_021735115.1. The sequence continues at coordinate 4,783 of JAIPHQ010000014.1, read as the reverse complement.
AGGTGTTATAAAAATGATTTTAGGTATTGGAATAGATATGGTTAAAACGGATAAGATCAAAGATGCTATTAAAAAATGGGGCAATAGTTTCATCGAAAGAATATTTAATCCAGAAGAGTTAGAAGGGATTGCTCAAGGTAAAATTTATTTCCAAAGATTAGCAGCTAGGTTTGCAGCTAAAGAAGCAGTAATAAAGGCAATTTCAAAAAAAGTACCTCTAAGTTTTAGGGATATTGTTATCTTAAATCGTAATAATGGGGCACCTTATTGCAATTTAAAAAAAGAAACGAATCTTGAATTAATGCTTTCGATAACACATATTGAAGATTATGCAGTCGCTTGTGCAATTGCTCAAAAGAAAACCTGAGACCCATAAAGGAAGTTATGGGCAAGTAGTTGTAGTCGGAGGTTCTCCAGGCTTAACCGGAGCGGTTTGCCTTTGTGCCCAAGCGGCATTACGGATTGGAGCTGGTCTGGTAAAGGTGGCGGTATCCCAAACCCTACATTCGATATTTGAAATTAAATTAACCGAAGAGATGAGTATCCCTTTAGCAGATAAAGGCGGCTATCTATCTGTCAAAGCTTTTAAGACAATAGAAAAAAACTTAGATAAAGTTAGTGTTTTAGTTATAGGGCCAGGGGCAGGCTTAGAACCTACTACACAAAAATTGATTATAAAGATAATAAAAAAAATAAATAAACCCTTAGTGATAGATGCTGACGGGCTTAATGCTCTTTCTTTAAATTTAAAGACATTGGAGAAAAAAAAGAATCAAAATCTTGTCTTAACACCTCATTTAGGTGAATTCTCCCGGTTAACAAAGAAAAAAATCAGCCAAATTAAAGAAGATAGAAAAGAGCTTGCGAAAAGGTTTGCTCTTAGATATAATCTTAACCTTGCACTTAAGGGCCATAGAACTATAGTGACTGATGGTAAGATGATCTTTGAAAATGATAGCGGTAATCCAGCTATGGCTACGGCAGGAACAGGGGATGTATTAAGCGGGATGATAGCAGGATTGATAGCCCAAGGCATTAATGCTTACGAAGCTGCAAAGCTGGGGGTATATCTTCATGGCTTAGCTGGAGACTTAGCCGCTCAAGAAAAAACTCAGAGTTGTGTGATAGCTTCTGATTTAATTGATTATTTACCAAAAGCGATAAAAAAAGTATCTAATAATGGCTAATAAATTTGAATGCCCAGGTAGCTCAATCGGCAGAGCAGGGGTTTTGTAAACCTCAGGTTGGAGGTTCAATTCCTCTCCTGGGCTTATTTTCGGGCAGGTTCCCGAGTCTGGTTAAAGGGGACAGACTGTAAATCTGTTGCGCTTGCGCTTCGGAGGTTCAAATCCTCCCCTGCCCATTATTTATATTGTGCAATGGCACAATATAAATAACCTCGAATCCATTAGCGTTAAGGTGATATGGGTGAGAGGTCTTATTTAGGTTCTAAGGCACTTCGCCGAGTAATTCGGCTCAGTGCCGCTGAAAATTAAGGAATAACCCTAAATAATTTCATTTTCAGCGGGCGTAGTTCAATGGCAGAACACTGGCCTTCCAAGCCAGATATGGCGGTTCGACTCCGCTCGCCCGCTTTCTATTTAGTGAGTAGTTAATTGGTGAGTGGTGAGTAGAAAATTAACCAATTAACTAATTAACCAATTAACTAATTTATGGCAGATTCCATTTCTATAATTGGTGCTGGTAGCTGGGGGACGACTCTAGCGGTTTATTTATCTAAAAAAGGTGTTGCGGTAAAACTCTACAGTGTATTTAAACAACATAATCTTCAAATGGAGAAGGAAAGAGAAAATAAAACTTTCCTAAAAGGTGTAAAATTTCCTTCTTGCCTATCTATAGAACCTTCCTTGAAAGAAGTATTAAATCAAGATATCATTTTAATTGCTATTCCAGTTAAATTTATAAGAAAGATCTTAAAAAAAATATTTGCTTGTCAAAAAGACCTTCAAAACAAAACCTTTGTAAGCGTAAGTAAAGGCATCGAGGTAAAGTCATTAAAAAGGGTTTCTGAGATTATAAAAGAAGAGCTAAAGACAGATAATATTGCAGTTCTTTCTGGTCCGACTATAGCCAAAGAAGTAGCAAAGGGGGTACCGACAGCTGCAATTATGGCATTTGGCCAAGAATCAACAGGATTAAAGCTACAAAAAATATTTAATAGCCAAACCTTTAGAATTTATCTTCATAGTGATATTGTAGGAGTGGAGTTGGGCGGAGCATTAAAGAATGTGATTGCCTTGGCTTGTGGTATATCTGATGGCCTAGGTTTTGGTACAAATACCAAAGCTGCTTTGATCACAAGAGGATTAGTTGAAATTATGCGTATTGGTAAAAGATTAGGAGCTCAGCCTAAAACTTTTTGGGGTATCAGTGGTTTAGGGGATTTAATGACAACTTGTTTTTCTCCTCATTCACGCAATAGAAGTGTTGGTGAACTTATAGGAAAGGGTAAAAGCCTTAAAAATATTACCGAAAATATGAACATGGTTGCTGAAGGAGTTGAGACTACAAAATCAGCATATAAAATAAGTAAAAAAGCTAAGGTAAGTATGCCGATTATCGAACAGGTATATTCGGTATTATATAAAAACAAGTCAGCTTATCAGGCAGTTACTGATTTAATGAATCGTCCGCCAAAAAAAGAAAAAATAAACTAACTTAGAGGTAAACAAATGAAACCAAAAAAACAAATAGCAGCGATTATAATAATTATTATTTTATTAGGAATAGGGTTATATAGCGTTAATAAAAGTCCAAAAATAGAAGTTTTAGGAGCTAAAGTTGGTCTAGTTGTAGGGTATCGAGGTAGTATTCCTAAAATTGAAGCAACTAAAGTAATAAATTTAGATGAAGGTGTTAGGTTTGGTTGGATTATTATAACCGAAGGTATCGATCGAGATATCTCTTGGCAGGAAATTGTTATTTTTCCAGAGAAGCCCAAAGGTTTAGTGGTTGGCGAAGATACAAAAATTAGCAGTGACGGGAAAAAGGCGATTACAAAAAGATCTTCTAGCTTAGAAGATGGAATTATTCATAATGTATGGGGCCTAGATAAAAGTGATCCTATAGGTGAATACGAAATAGAAGTTTATGTAACAGGAAAACTACTAAAAACTTTCTCTTTTCAAGTAAAAAAAAATAATTAATAGGCAAGCTTTTAAAGCAATTTAGCTTGATAGCTCTTATAAAGCGTGATAGAATTTTCGGGAGGTGGCGCAGTTTGGCTTAGCGCACTTGCATGGGGTGCAAGGGGTCGCGGGTTCGAATCCCGCTCTCCCGATTCTGCTTCGCCCAACACAAGGCAAAAGGCAAGTGGGGCTATCTAGAAATAAAAGGAGGAGGCATTGTGGAAAAATATAATGGTCCGGAAAGAAGAAAACACCCGCGCCTAAATGCTAATTTTATCGTAAGCTATCGGATTATAGAACCTCCTTCAGATTTTGACCTTAGTCAAACTAAGGATGTTAGTCAAGGGGGATTGTTTTTAACTACCAATAGGAGTTTTGATCCAGGAACGCTTTTAGCTATGACTATTCGTTTCCCTTTTGTTTCTGAGAAGTTAAAGCTTACTGGCCAAGTAGTGAGTTCTTATGAAAAAGTAAAAGGTTTGCTTTATGAGACTCATATTAGGTTTGAAAATTCAGATGAAGAATTTTTAAAAAATATTGGAAACTTTATAAAAAAAGAGTTAAATAAATGATTAAAAAAGTTGGTTTAATTGGTTTAGGGACAGTAGGGCAAGGAGTATTGAGGACTCTTAAACAAAATTCTTCTTTAATTACTAGACGTACTTCTTTAGATATTAAGGTTAAAACAGTTTGTGATGCTAAACGGTCTCTAGGAAAAGTTGCTAAAGAATTTTCTTTACCTTTTACTACTAACCCTTATAAAATTATTAATGATCCTGAAATTGATATAGTTATAGAATTAATTGGAGGAATAGAACCAGCTTATAGTTTGGTTAAAGATTCTCTAAAAAATAAAAAAAGTGTTGTTACAGCCAATAAAGCTCTTTTAGCTAAAAATGGAAAAGCTATTTTTAATTTAGCTGCAAAAAACAATGTATCAGTTGGGTTTGAGGCTTCTGTTTGTGGGGCTATTCCTATTATAAAAAGCGTATCAGAAGGTTTAATTGGTTGCCAGGTTGATAGAATTTTTGGAATATTAAATGGTACAGCTAACTATATCCTTCATAAGATGGAAAAAGAGAATATTAGTTTTCAAAAAGCTCTCATTCAGGCTCAAGAAAAAGGATTAGCTGAACAAGATCCAACTTTTGACATCGAGGGAGGAGACACCCTCCATAAGCTTTGTATTTTAAGTTACTTATGTTATGGAATTTGGCCTAAACTTTCAAAAGTATATACTGAAGGGATAACAAAATTATCCTTGTTAGATATTTTGTATGCAAAAGAGCTAAAGTATCGTATTAAATTATTAGCAATTGCTAAACGTAATAAAAAGTCTTTAGACCTAAGAGTTCATCCGGTGATGGTGCCGATGCGTCATCCTTTATCGGGAATTCCATTGGCTTACAATGCAGTTACTTTATATACTCATCCGGCCGGAGAGCTGCTCTTTTTTGGAGAAGGTGCTGGAGGTACTCCTACCTCTTCTTCTGTGGTCTCTGATATTGTAACTATAGCTTCAGGCAACAAAGGATTTGCTCGTAAAGCTGAAGACATAACTATGACAGATATTAAAGAAGTTAAGAATCAATACTATCTTAGATGCATGATTAAGGATCAACCGGGGGCTTTAG
>JAIPHQ010000013.1 GCA_021735115.1 Candidatus Omnitrophota bacterium | reverse complement strand
TTTTACTTTATTGCTTTCTTTATTCAAGATAAGGTTTCTTAAGATACCCTCTTCAAGTTTTAGCGTCTCTTTTAATTCATCAAGACTTTCTGTAGGTAAAATAAATTCAATCAACCAATAAGACCCTTTATAATATTTTGTCCTCTGAGCTCCTTTACTTCTTAAAAAATAATGAAAATCGCTTAAATTACGCCATAAAGCAGATTTTTTTACCTGTCCTTTCAATCCTTTAATTTTTTCCCCAACTTCACCAACAATCTTTTCTCTGTCTGGCTCTGATAAATCAGGCCGTAAAATAAGCATACATTCATAATTACGCTCCACACTAACCTCCTAAATTTATTTTGACAGTTTTTTCCTTTTTGGTTTTAAACCAGTTTAATGGAATCGCTGCTGCTTGATTAATAACTTTTGTTAAATTCTCTTTTTCTTCACCCGAAAAATTAGATAAAACATATTCAGTAAGGGGTGGCTGATAATCCCCCCTACTAGGAGTTGGCCGGCCAATTCCAACCTTTAGGCGATTAATCTCTTTCGTCCCTAAAGCATCGATGATCGAGGCCATACCTCTATGGCCTGCGGAGGAACCACTTTTTTTTATTCTTAAAACTCCAAGATCTAAATCAGCATCATCATAGATAACTAACAAATCTTCAGTTAAAACCTTATATTTAGCCAAAACTCTATTTACACAAAGGCCGGAAGCATTCATGTAAGTTTTAGGCTTAACCAGCAAAAAATAATCTGAACCTATTCTTAATTCTCCCAGCCAAGCTTTTTGCCGGATAGATCGCCTTAATTTTATTTTATACCTACCAGCTAACTGATCAACTATTTTAAACCCTATATTATGTCTATTTTCAGAATACTTTTTGCCTGGATTGCCTAAACCAACTATAATTTTCAATTTTATTCTTTTTTATTCTCTTCTTTTTTACCGTCTTCGTCTTTTGCCTCTTTTTTAGGTTGCTTTTCTTGACTTGATTCCTCTTCTTGGCCTTCTTCTTTCTTTTCTTTTATAACTTCAGGTTCTGTAGGTGCCTCTTCAGCCAATTCTTCTTCTTCTTCCTCTTCTTCCTTCTTAATCACTAAAGTTGCAACTGTTGACTCAGACTCGGTTACAATTGTAATACCTGCAGAAGGCTTAAGATCAGCTACATGAAGCGAATGGCCAATCTCAAGATTAGATATATCAACTTCTATATTTTCGGGAATGTCCAAAGGAAGCCCTTCTACTTCTATCTCTCTTAATATTTGTTCAAGCACCGCACCCTCTTCTTTACCTTTAGCTTCCCCTTTTAATATTATAGGGATATGAACTGTAATTTTTTCTTTTAATGACACCTGAAGCAAATCAATATGAATTACTTTATCAGTTAAAGGATGATACTGAACATCCTTAATCAATACTGGAATCGATTCCATATTTTTGGCTCCAGCAATAGATAAATCTATAACTGTACTTTCAGAAAAATGCATATCTCTTAAAGTCTTAAAGCCTTCCGAAGAAACAGTAATTGCAGCATTAATATCTTTTCCATATAGTATGGATGGGATAGAGCCATCTGCTCTTACTCTTTTTGCAGCTTGTTTGCCTTTATCGGTTCGCTTCTCTACTTTTATTTTTGCTCGTTCCATCCTATCCTCCTATTGAATCAAAAAGACCGCTTATTGACTTTTCAAAATGAATTCTTTTTATAGCTTCGGCAAAAAGACTGTCTAAAGAAACTACCTTTATTTTTTCTTTTGTTTTTTCTTTTGCCAATGGTATTGAATCTGTTATCGCTAAGGTATCTATGGCGGAATTTTGCAATTTATCAACTGCATCATTAGACAAAATTCCGTGGCTTATAGCTGCAAAAATATTTTTTGCACCTTCCTTTTTTAAGGCAGCCGCCCCATTGACCAACGAAGAACCTGTTGCGATTATATCATCCACCAATAATACATTTTTATCTTTTACATCACCTAAAATATGCATCACCTCTGTTGATTCCGGAGATTTCCTCCTTTTATCAACTATAGCTAAATCTGCACCAAAACGCTTCGCATAAGCTCTAGCCATCTTAATTCCACCAACATCAGGCGAAACAATCACTAAATCTTTTATTTTATTTTCTTTAAAATACTCAAAAAAAACATTAATTGAGTATAAATGGTCTAAAGGAATATCAAAAAAACCCTGTATCTGGCCGGCATGCAAATCTAAGGTTAATACCCTATCAGCACCAGAACTTGCTAAAACATTAGCCACCAATTTTGCGGTAATTGGTACCCTTGGCCTATCTTTTCTATCTTGACGAGCATAACCAAAGTAAGGTATAACTGCTGTTATTCTTTGCGCTGAAGCCCGCCTAGCTGCATCAAGCATCACCAATAATTCAACTAAATTTTCATTGACTGGTGGACAAGTCGATTGAATTAAAAATACATCTTTACCTCTTACATTCTCCTTTAATTGGATACTTACCTCTCCATCGCTAAAACGTGAAATTTCTACTCCTCCTAATTTTGTATCAAGATTGTCACAAATCTTTCCAGCTAAGGAACGATTAGAACTTCCACTAAAAACTACTAACTTATCCATTTTTACTCCTTGGCTCCAACTGACGAGCTGGAACACCTGCCACAGTCTGTTTTTTACCTACATTCTTAGTAACTACAGATCCGGCACCGGTTTTTGCTTTTTTACCTATTGTTACCGGAGCTACCAAAACCGTATCGCAACCAATAAATGAACCTTCTTTAATATAAGTTTTATGTTTATTTTTGCCGTCGTAATTAGCAACAACGGTGCCGGCACCAATATTTACATTATCCGAGAGTTGGGCATCTCCTAAATATCCAAAATGTTTAGCTGTAACTCCCTTACCTAAATAAGAACGGTTAATTTCTAAAAAATTACCTATTTTAACACTATTCTTAATTCGTGACCCGGCTCGGATGTGAATAAAAGGCCCCACCGAACAATTGCTGCCAATTATAGCATCTTTCTCAATAAAGGTAAAGGGATAAATCGTAGTGTTTTTACCTATATTTACCGATTCTTGAACTATAGTTGTGCTTGGGCTGACTATTATTACTCCTTTTTTGCTTAATTTGGTCAAAATCCTCATTCTAATTGTTTCTTCAGCAAATTGAAGCTCAAAAAGGTTATTTATTCCAGCTACCTCTGAAGAATCATCAATTAAATAAGATTTTATTTTTTTATTTTGTTTGGATAATATTTTTACTATATCAGTTAAAAAGTACTCCTTCTTAACCTTATTTTTCTTAATTTTGCCTATATTTTGAGTTAATTCTTTTTTTAAAAAATAATAAGTACCGCTATTTACTTCAGCTCTATTTGAAGGTTTAACCTTATCAACTTTAGAAATTTTTTCTTTTATCGCCTGGACTCTGTCTTTGTCATCATATATAATTGTTCCTAATTGATTTTTTTTATCGGTAACTGAAGTAAGAACACAACAAGCTAAATTACTCTTTCTTGAATAAGATATAAATTTAGATAGTGTAACAGATCTAACCAGAGGATTATCTCCACAAGTAACTAAAACTTCCTTATTCTTTACCTTAGCTAAAGCAGATTTAACCGCATCAGCTGTCCCTAACATTTTAGTTTGTGGAACGAATTGTATTTTATCAGTTAAATTTTTAAACTGATTAGCAACAATAGTTTTTACTTGATTTTTAACTAAATCTTTTTTATATCCAACAACTATAATTATCTGCTTGATGCTTTTTATTTTAGAACACTGTTTTAAAACATAATAGATAAGCGGTTGGCCACAAACCTCTTGCAAAACCTTCGGCAAAGAATTATTCATTCTTTTACCTTTGCCGGCTGCTAATACTATTGCAGTTGTTTTATTCATAATTAAATTGCCCGGCCTGGGCTCGAACCAGGCAAGTTTGCGCCATCAAACCAAACTTTCAGAAAGCAAACTTCCCTGCCGTTGGTTTAACGAACGTGGTTGCCCGGCCTGGGCTCGAACCAGGAATCTCAGCTCCAAAAGCTGGTGTGTTACCATTACACCACCGGGCAAGATTTCATTTCTTTTAACGACTCCTTAAGCATTAATCTTAATGTTTTCTTTCCTTTTGAAGTCTTTAGATATTTTTCTCTTCTTCTTGCATCTTTATTACTTAAATACCATTCGTAGAAAATTTGCTGCAAAGACTTAAACCTTGAAGTTGTATGCCCATTTCCTCTTAAATGCTGAGTAGAACGACGTTTCATGTCATTGGTTAAACCAACATAAAATTGATCATTTATTTTATCATAGAAAGCATATACATACATATATTTTACATTACTTCTTTGCTCCAAAAGCTGCCCCAAACCAGCCCCGAACCAGAATAAATTCGATTCGGGGCTGCCCAGAACTGAACTTGTTCTAGTTCTGGGCAGAATTTAAAGCAATTCCTTTCTGGGCTACACCGAACTCTGTTCTGGTGCGGGGCTGGTGTGTTACCATTACACCACCGGGCAAATTGGCTGCTAGCTCATAGCTGATAGCTCATGATAAGAATAATTAAAAGCAAAGACTATCTTGTTATGAAACCATAAGTTAATAGGTATGAACTCTATTTTACTCTGTTTTTTCTTCTTCAACAGAACTTTCTTTCGGTTCTTGTTCTTCGGAACCCTGTTCAGTTTTATCTTCTTTAAACTTCTGATCTTTATCTTGATCTATTTGTTCTGATTGACCTTCAGGCTCTGAATTCTTTTTTTGGTAGTAAGCATCTAAAACTTTACTCTGTAAATAATCTCTAAATTGTTGATTAATGGGATGAGCTAAATCTTGGTGTATAGATTGTCGATTTTCTACCTCTTCTTTAGGAGGGGGGATCTGGGCGCCGCAATTACTACAATATTTACTACCCATTTCAACTTTTTTACCGCAACGCGGGCAAAACTGTTTTATTTTTCGTGCCGGCATAGCCACAAAAAGGCTATTGTTGCCTTGGATAATTTTAATATTTCTTACTACAAACGAATTATCAAAAGTAACGGTAGCATAAGCTTTTAGCCGTCTGCCTTCATGTTCTCTAAGTGAAATCCTGACTTCTGTAATCTCCATGGAACTACCTCCTTTCAAAATGTTTTAACTTTACTTACCGTCCATTTATCCGATGCAATTTTTTTAATCTCTTTATAATCTTTCAACCCAATCGTATAAAAAGCACTTCCACTTCCAGACATAACTGAAACTAACTCACCTTTATTTAAAATACCTTTAATTTTAGATAATTTTTTATAAAGAGCAAAAGTACTTTTTTCCAAACAATTATAAACGCCTTTTTTTATAAGATGATAATCTGAATTTTTTAAAGAATACTTCAATATATTAACATTACTGAAAAACCTTGTCAATTTTGCTTTACTATTTTTATAGACAGCTTTTGTTGAGACAAAAATTTTAGGCCAAATTATAATATGACTTAATTTAACTTTACTAGGTAGCGGCTCTACCCTCTGGCCTCGTCCTGATAAATAAGCAAACTTAGCCTCAGCCAGAAAAAAATTTACATCACTGCCTAACTTTTGCCCCATCCTGTATAATCTATCTTGAGAGATATCAAGAGAAAGTAATTCTTTTATCCCTAAAAGAGTAAAGGCCGCATTTGAAGACCCTCCACCCAAGCCGGATCCAATCGGTATATTTTTTTCTAAATAAATATCAAAACCAAAAGGAATATTAAACTCATCCTTAATTAATTTAGCTGCCTTATAGCATAAGTTCTTTTTTGTCTCTAATTTTCTATTATTACTGCTGATAGTAATAGATGAATCAGACTTAACTTCAATGGAAAGCTTATCAAATAATGATATTCTTTCGGCTATACTTTCAAGATGATGATAGCCTCTAGATTTGCCAACTATATTTAGGTACAAGTTAATTTTGGCAGGGCTGCGCAGTTCTATTTTACTGCGATAAGAATTTTTTTGTTTTTTCTGCGATATTATCAGCTGTGAGTCCATAGTATTCCAATAACTTATTTGGAGATCCAGATTGTCCAAAAACATCATTGATGCCAATCTTTTCTACTTTCACTGGATGTTTATTACTTAATATTTCAGCTACCGTTGAATAAAGTCCGCCAATAGTTTGATGCTCTTCACAAACAACTATTTTTTTATGAGATTTAGCTAATTTTACTATAAAATCCTGATCAGCCGGTTTAATTGTATGAATGTTGGCTACAGTCGCTGATATTCCTTGTTCTTTTAAGATCTTTGCAGCCTCCAAAGATGCGTTTACCATAATCCCACAAGAAATTATTGCCACATCTTTTCCTTTCTTTAAGGCATAGCCTTTACCCAAAGAAAACTTTTTCCTTTTTTCTAAACTAGGAACTTTCGAACGTCCCAGACGGATATAAAAAGGCCCTTTGGTTTTATAAGCCGCAATAATAGCTTCTTTTGCTTCAGGTGCATCAGCAGGAACAATAATTTTCATCTTAGGTATTGCTCTAAAGATATTTATATCTTCTATAGCTTGATGTGAAGCTCCATCTTCACCCACAGTAATTCCACCGTGAGTTGCAACAATTTTAACATCTAAATTATTATAACAAATAGTATTTCTTACTTGATCTACCGCCCTAGCTGTTGCAAACATTGCAAAAGTAGATACAAAAACAATTTTTCCGCAGCGAGCTAGGCCAGCTGCTGTTGCCATCATATTTTGTTCAGCTACTCCAAAGTTAAAAAACCTTTCCGGAAATTCTTTGCCAAATCGAGCCGTCCGAGTTGATCCCGATAGATCTGCATCAAGGACAACCAAATCAGGATCTTTTTTGCCTAATTCAATTAGAGTCTTTCCGTAAATATCTCTTGCATAAAGTTTATCCACTTAAAACCACCTTTTCATAATTTCTTCTCATCTTCTTCTATATCCTTAAGTTCTTCTAATGCAATCTCTTTTTCTCTTTCTATCGGAGCCCGGCCGTGAAAATCTACCACATGTTCCATAAAAGATACGCCTTTACCTTTAACAGTACGGGCGATAATCACTGTTGGTTTCATTTTTATTGATTCAGCTTGTTTGAATGCATAAAGCAACTCTTCAATATTATGGCCATCACACTGAACAACATGCCAGCCAAAAGATTCCCACTTATTAACTAATGGCTCTAGATTCATTATTTTTTCTGTCCGGCCATCTATTTGAAACCCATTAAAATCAACAATTGCACATAAATTATCAACTCTAAAATGAGCAACTGCCATAGCTGCTTCCCAGATGTTTCCTTCTTGTATCTCCCCATCACCCAACACACAATATACCCGATAATCTTTCTTATCAAGGCGGCCGGCCAAAGCCATGCCTAAGGCTACCGACAATCCTTGCCCTAGAGAACCACTAGCTACTTCAATCCCCGGAACTCTTCGGTCGGGATGGCCTTGAAGCATTCCTCCCAATTTGCGCAACTTTTTAAATTCACCAACAGGAAAATATCCCGACAACCCTAAAGCCGCATATACCGCAGGGCAACAATGTCCTTTAGAAAGATGAAATCTATCCCTCTGGCTCCATTCCGGATCTTTAGGATTATGTTTCATGATATCGAAATAAAGACAGGCAATAATATCTGTTGCCGAAAGTGAACCACCAGGATGGCCCGAACCAGCTTCAGCCAACATCTCAATTATCGCTCTGCGAATAAGATTAGCTTTAGTCTTTATTCGTTTTATTCTCTTGTTCATATTTTTCTAATTCCTTTTTTAATCTCTGGTATTCAGGAAATTTTTCTAATCCTTGCCGATAAATTGTCAATCCCTTTTCTATTTTTCCTAATTCTATATACACTCTACCTAAATGCTGATAAATCTCAGGATCTTGTGCGTAATTTAAAGCTTTTTCTATATATTCTTTAGCTTCATCCAACTTATCTTTTTTAAAATAGATCCAACCTAAACTATCTAAATAAGCACCATTATTCGGTTCTATCTTTAACGCTTTTTTTACCATATCTTCAGCTTGATCTAATTTAATACCCTCTTCAGCATAACTATAAGCTAAAGCATTTAAAATTGGAGCATAAGAAGGATTGATCTCAAGGCCTTCTTGCCATATCTTTTTAGCTTTTTTGCCTTCATTTATTTGATCGTATAGATAGCCCAGCCAAAAAAATGCTTCTAAATCACCTGGCTTATTTTCTAATATCTTTTCATATAAATTTATTGCTTCCTGTGGTTTTTTTTTATAAAGATAAAAATGAGCCAAATATGAAGAAATAGTCATATTCTTAGGCTTTTTTTGATGAGCCTTTTTTAAAAAATCTTCATATTCTTTTTCTAGTTCTTCCTCTTGATTCCGATAAGAATAAATAAAAATCAAGGCTAAATAAGTATCTAAATTATCTGGATTTATCTTTTGAGCTTTTTTAAGCTCTCTTTCAGCCTGATCTATTTTTTTGGCTTGAATTAAAGTTGTAGCGATTTTAAGACGGAGATAAATCGAATCCGGAACCCTGTCTTTGACTTTATCTAGGTATTTTCTAGCTAAAGCAGGCCTACCTTGCTGCATAAGATAGATGCCCTTGATGTAATCAGAATATAACGATTGCCTAGATGAATACCCATAACAGAAAAAAGTAGGTAGAACAAATAATAAGATAATTAAAAATGTTAGAAAAGATCTCATCTATCTAAATTATTTTTTAGTTTTATGTCTTTGCTTCTTTCTTCTTTTTTTATACCAATGTCTTTTTACTTTTTTCTTTTTTTTCTTTCTGCCACAAGGCATAACCTCACCTCATTTATATCTTTTGTTGATAAATCTGTATAATCTGTTTTTCAATTAATTTTAGATAAGAAAAAAACTAGTAAAGTACTTTGTTTAAAGGGTATTCTATTATTCCTTGGGCACCATTATCTTTAAGTAAAGGAATAATCTTGCGTACATCTTTTTCTTCTAAAATAACCTCACACGCTACCCAACCTTTTAATGTTAAAGAAGATATTGTTGGTTTTTTTAAAGCTGGCAATAAAGAAATTATCTTACTCAAATTCTTTTCTCTAATATTTAACTTAAGCCCAACCTTCCCCCTAGCATTAAGTGCGCTGCGCAAAAGCAACAACACATCATCTATTTTTTTCTTTTTTTGCTTATTTTTATAAGAATTTTTATTAGCGATAAACTTGGTTACAGATTCACAGACCACCCCTATCTCTTTTAGGCCGTTTGCCCGTAAAGATTGTCCAGTTTCAGTTAACTCAACTATTGCATCAACTAAACCACTCTTTACTTTAACCTCTGTTGCCCCCCAGCTAAATTCAACATCTACTGAAACTTTATTTTCTTTAAAGAATTTTTTTGTATATCTAACTAGCTCAGTAGCAATTCTCTTACCTTTTAACTGACTTATTTTTTTAATCTTTGAATCTTGGCTAACGGCCACCACCCATCTTACCGGATTGAGAGTTCTTTTGGCATACATCAATTCCGATAAATGAACCACTTTAGAATTATTCTCTAAAATCCAATCTTGTCCAGTTACACCGCAATCAAGCACCCCTTCTTCTACATAACGAGACATATCCTGAGCCCTAACTAAAACCGGCTCAAGCTGAAAATCATCAACAGAAGGAAAATAGGACCTACTGCTGGTATAAATATTAAAACCTGCTTTAGAAAAAATTTCTATAGTTTTTTCCTGCAAGCTTCCTTTAGGTATTCCAATTTTAATTTTTGTCATTTAATCTCCTTTTTCCATTATAAGGAAAGTCCAAAATTATACAATGATTAAATCTAAATGTAAAGCAAAATATTACCATTTTGTAAGCGTTTCCATTCCAGCCGCCGATCTGATTGCAAGATATCTATTATAAATGTTATCTTTTAATTAGGATTCCTTATGGAATCAAAGCCACGGGCCCTCTTCTGTTAATACAGGAGAGGGTTTTTATTTTCTTATCCAGCTACTAGCAATACTTCTAATATATTAAAAAGGTATCCGGTAAAAATTATTCCCAAAGTTGTAATAGCAAAAAATATCGCAATTAGTTTCAACTTCATACCTTGTCGTAAAATTACAGCTTCGGGAAAACTTAAAGCAGAAGTAGCCATCATAAACGCAAGGGCTGTACCTAAGGGAATGCCTTTTCTAAATAAAGCAACTGCAACCGGAACAATTGCAGCACAATTACCATACATAGGAACCCCCAACAAAGCAGAAAGAGGAACCCCAAAAAAACCAGTTTTTTCAATTGCAGATTGAATAAACTCCCTAGGTAGATAATTATGGATTATTGCCCCAACTCCAACTCCAACTATAACCCAAATCCATAATTTTTTAACTATATTTTTTGCTTCATTTATTCCAAATAATAATCTTTGTTTAATACTATTAAATCTTTTTCCTTCTATTTTTTCTAAAGGAACAGGAAGATTTCGGGGCTCGATATATCTTTCTAAATTCATTCTTCCCAATATATGGCCAGAAAAAATTCCAATAAACAAACCACTTAATACATATAACACTGTTATCTTGATACCGAAAAAACCAAACATCAATACCACCAAATACTCATTGATCAAAGGTGAAGTAATTAAAAAAGAAAGAGCAACCCCAAGTGGTACCCCACCTTTTAAAAAACCTAAAAAAATAGGTATAGACGAACAAGAACAAAAAGGAGTGGTCGCTCCAAAAAGGGAAGCAAAAAAATGCCCTTTTATTTTTTTACCAGATAGCCATTTTTTTATCTTTTTTTGAGAGATAAAACTACGTAAAAAACCCACAAAAGAAATCATCACAAAAAGTAATAACAAAATTTTTATCGTATCATAGATAAAAAAATGGAGAGCCTCAGCAGTTTTTGAGGTTAACTCCATACCAAGCACCGAATAAATTAACCAATCAATAATACGAGTTAGCATTTCTCTGTTTTATCTAACCTTTCTTTTAACCTTCGTAAAATTTCCTTTATTCCTTTTTTTGCTTTTTTTTCCTCCATTAGCTGCCTCCTTTTTAAAAGCATTACAAATTTCTTTTCCCCATTCCGTTGCGGTATCGGTATTTTTATTATAGAGAAACTGAGAAAAACTCTCTTATTCCAGATATGACTAGATTTGAACCAATAGCACCTACAATAAATCCGTTTAAGCGTAAAAACATGCCCATTGTTTTATCAAAAGCAACCCTTAACCTTTCCTTAAAAAAAGTATATTTTAAAA
>JAIPHQ010000012.1 GCA_021735115.1 Candidatus Omnitrophota bacterium | reverse complement strand
TACTATGCTGGAGGCTTATGCTGCTTATTTTGATTATCAATTTATGATGAAAGTTTGTGAAGATTTATTTACTAATTTAGCTGAGAAGTTTTGCGGCGGTTTGATTTTTGAGTATCAAGGTAAAAAAATAGATTTTACACCTCCTTGGCAGAGAATTTCATTAGCTAATCTTTTTAAAAAAGAGTTTGGAATTAATCCAGAAGATAACAAAGAAGAAGTTATTAAAAAAATTAGTAAAAAGATTCAATTAAAAGAGGGGTTATCAAGAACTCAAATACTTAAATTGTGTGAGGATTTGATTGAGAGGAATTATCCGCAAGATAAACCAGCTTTTATTACTGATTTCTTTACCTGGACTTCACCGTTGGCAAAGCAAAGCCAAGATAATCCGAATCTAGTAGAAAGATTTGAGCTATTTATAGCTGGCATTGAAGTTGCTAATGCTTATTCAGAATTAAACGATCCAGTTGAGCAAAAGAAAAGATTTATCAAGCAGCAAGAAGATAAAGATTTAACTGGAAAGTTAGATCAAGATTTCATAAAAAGTCTTGAATATGGTATGCCGCCGGCAACTGGTTTAGGTATTGGAATAGACAGATTAGTAATGATCCTTCTTAATCAACCTTCTATTCGGGATGTAATCCTGTTTCCTCTCCTAAAATCAAAAGACCAAGAAGAAGAAAAAAAATGCTAACAGAAATTTTTCTTGCCTTTCGTTATCTTTTCCGAGGCCAAGCTCGTCATCTATCTTTTATCGGATTAATGTCGGTTGCCGGAATTGTTTTAGGTGTGGCTACGGTAATTGTAGCAATTTCAATTGTTAACGGAATAGACGGTTCATTGATTCAAAGAATAATGAAGTTTAAGTATCATATCGTTTTAGACTCAGAAGATGAAGAAAAGCTTTTTGTCTTACAAAAAGAAATGGAGGAAAAAAAAGAAGTTAAAGAAGCTTCTTTATCAGCCAGAACACAAGTTTTTGCAAAAGTTGATGATACAATTATTCCTTTGGTGGTAAGGGGCTTTGAACTAGATAAGTTTTCTCAGGAACATTTTTTCTCAAAATATATAAAACAAGAGTTCAGGGATTCAGGCTTCTTTGTGGGCAAAGGCTTACAGCGAAGATTTTATTTAGATGATTCAATTGAATTTTATCCCTTAAAAAAGAAACTATCTTTAGAAAAAGAAAAAATTAGAGGTTATTTTGAAACAGGCCTTTATGATGTAGATAATTATTATTTAATTGCTGATTTAGAAAGAGTCAAAGATATTTCATCAAACTATCATATTTTTCTCGGGTTACGGATAATAAAACCTTTTGCCGCTGATAAACTGGCTAAAGAGATAGCAGAAAATAATCCTCAGATAATAGTTTCGACCTGGACCAATACAAATCAAGAATTGTTTGCTACTCTTCGGTTAGAGAAAATAGCCTTATTTATAATCTTAGCTTTAATTATCACAATTGCTTCCTTTAATATTTTTGCAACCATAACAGTAAAAGTAGTTGAGAAAACAAAGGACATAGGAGTTCTTAAATCGATAGGATTTACCAGCCGGAGAATTTTATCAATATTTACTTTGCAGGGCCTAATCCTAGGGATAATTGGTTCATCAGCAGGAATAGGGTTGGGTTTAGGAATTTGTCATATTCTAGAGAAGTATCCTGTAATTAAATTACCTCAAGAAGTATTTTTTAGTGAATATTTACCGGTAACCGTAGATTTGGGTGAAGTTGTTATTATTGGAGTGGTGGCAGCCGCTATTTCTTTTTTATCAAGTATTTGGCCTGCACTGCGAGCTTGTCGGCTTTGTCCTACTGAGGCATTACGTTATGAGTAAATTGGTTGAGGTAAAAAATTTAACTAAATTGTATAAAAGTCATAATCATGAAGTTAAAGCTATTGAAACAATAAACCTTTCGATAGAAAAGGGTGATTTTTTATCGATTCTTGGGCCTTCTGCTGCAGGTAAATCTACTCTTTTGCATTGCATAGGAGGAATTTTAGTTCCGGATAAAGGTGAAGTTTTATATAAAAATAAAAATATTTACAAGCAGAGAGAGGCTCATGTTGCTAATTGGCGTAACAAAAATATTGGGTTTGTTTTTCAATTTTATTATTTGATTGAAGAGCTTAATGTTTTGGAGAATATAGCTTTAGCTGGTTTTAGGGCTAAGAAAAAATATTCTTTTCAAAGGGCTCATAAATTGTTAGAATATTTTGAGCTCAAAGAAAGAAGTAACTTTTATCCTTCTCAATTAAGTGGGGGGCAAAAACAAAAAGTCGCTATTGCAAGGGCTTTGATGAATAAGCCTGACCTTCTTCTTTGTGATGAGCCAACGGGTAATTTAGATCAAGGTTCTCAAGAAAAAATAGAGATTTTATTAAAAAAAATTAATGAAGAAGATGAAACAACTATTATTTTAGTAACTCACAATGTTCAATTAGCAGAAAGTGCTAAACGCATAATGTTTATTGAGGCAGGAAGGTTAAAGGAGGTAAGATGAAAGTATATTTAAATGATAAGTTAGTAGATAAAAAAGATGCTAAAATTTCTGTATTTGATCATGGATATTTGTATGGAGATGGTGTATTTGAAGGGATCCGGGCCTATGATCAATTAATTTTTAAACTAAAAGAACATCTAGACCGTCTTTATGAATCTGCTCATTCAATAATGCTGCAATTTCCCTTTACTAAAAAACAAATGGAAAAAGCAATAATTAAAACTATTAAAGCAAATAAATTAAAAGATGCTTATGTTAGGATTATTTTGTCGCGGGGAGAAGGGGATCTTGGCCTTGATCCAAGAAAATGCAAGGGCAATCACACTTTAGTTATTATTGCTGATAAAATTTCGCTTTTTCCTAATAAACTTTACAAAGAAGGAATGGAGATAATAACTGTCCCTACAGTAAGAAATTTACTTGAGGCAGTAAATCCGCAAATAAAATCTTTAAATTATCTAAATAATGTTTTAGCTAAAATTGAAGCAATAAATTCAGGGCACCAGGAAGGATTGATGCTGGATCATTTAGGGTATGTTACTGAATGTACAGGTGAAAATATTTTTGTGGTAAAAGGGGGAGAATTATATACTCCGCCTCAATGCATGGGTACTTTACGAGGAATTACTAGAGATACAGTGTTAGATATTGCCAAGAAGTTTAAAATTCCTGCCCATGAACATGTATTGAGTAGACATGAATTATATATTAGTGATGAATCTTTTTTAACTGGAACTGCTGCAGAAATTGTACCTGTAGTTAAAGTTGATGGAAGAAAGATTGGAAATGGTAAACCAGGTAAAGTTACCGAAAAGATAATGAAAGAATTTCATAAATTAACTAAAAAAAATGGAGTTAAATACACTCTGTAAGGAATAACACCTAAATATATTCATTTTCAATGAGGAGGTAAGATGTTTAATCGATTTACTGAACGAGCCAGAAAAGTATTGGTTTTAGCAAAAGAAGAATCAAGAAGATTTAATCATGATTATATTGGCACAGAGCATATACTTTTGGGTTTAATCCGAGAAGGCGAAGGTGTTGCTTGTGCTGTTTTACAAAATATTGGCATGGACTTAGGGCGCCTGCGGGCTGAAATAGAAAAATTAATGTCACCAGGAGCGGCAGCTTCAGTTTTAGGAGATATTCCTTTTACTCCCAGGGCAAAGAAAGCTCTAGAGCTTGCTACTGAAGAAGCGCGTAGTCTTGGGCATAACTATATTGGTACAGAACATATCTTACTAGGATTACTCAGAGAAGAAGAAGGAATTGCTTCTCAAGTTCTTTTTTCTTTAGGCGTAGATATTAAAAAAGCAAGAAATGAAATCTCTGCTCTCTTAGGGGGTTCTTCAAACCCAGCTCATATGCGTACAAAGAGAAATTCTTCAAAAACACCGGCCTTGGATTCTTTTGGACGTGACCTTACTAAATTACAAAGAGAAGGTGAACTTGATCCGGTTATTGGGAGAACTGCTGAAATCGAAAGAGTTATTCAAGTTTTGTCGCGCCGGACTAAAAATAATCCTGTTTTGTTAGGAGAAGCTGGAGTAGGTAAAACAGCAATAGTTGAAGGCTTAGCCCAAGATGTAGTCAAAGGGGCTGTCCCTGAAATTTTACGTGATAAAAGAATAATTGTGCTTGACTTAGCCTTAATGATTGCTGGGACAAAGTATAGAGGCCAATTTGAGGAGAGAATAAAAGCAGTTATGGAGGAAATTAAACGTGCTAAGGATGTGATTATTTTTATTGATGAACTTCATACTTTAGTGGGAGCTGGTGCTGCTGAAGGTGCAATTGATGCATCAAATATTTTAAAACCAGCTTTATCCCGCGGAGAGATTCAATGTATTGGGGCAACAACTCTTGATGAATACCGAAAACATATTGAAAAAGATGCAGCCCTAGAGAGACGTTTTCAGATGATTTTTGTTGAACCAAACACTGTTTCAGAGACTATACAAATTTTAAAAGGCCTACGTGATAGATATGAAGCACACCACCGGGTAAAGTTTACCGATGAATCCCTCCAAGCAGCTGCTAAATTTTCAGACCGTTATATCTCAGGAAGATTTTTGCCGGATAAAGCTATTGATTTAATTGATGAAGCTGGGGCTCGATCTAGGTTGGCAATACTTACAGCACCTGATGGAGTAAAGAATTTAGAAGAAAAAATTTCTGAAATAGTAAGAGAAAAAGAAGCTTTTATCAGGCAGCAGGATTTTGAAAAAGCAGCTAAACTACGCGATGAAGAAAAGAAGCTTCGTTTTGAACTTGAAAATGGAAGAAAAGAGTGGAGCAAAAAAAGGGATAAAATTTCACCTGAGGTAAAAACAGAAGACATTGCTCAATTAGTTTCACAGGTAACGGGGGTACCTACTTATAGATTAGAACAGAAAGAGTCAGAGAAACTGCTTAAGATGGAAGATACTTTAGCAAAAAAAGTTATTGGACAGCAAGAAGCAATTAAGGCAATTTCTCGTGCTGTAAGAAGAGCCCGGGCTGGAGTTAAAGAACCACGCCGTCCTATTGGCTCTTTTCTTTTTTTGGGCCCAACTGGTGTAGGAAAGACCCTTTTAGCCAGGGCTTTAGCAGAGTTTATGTTTGGTAATGATGAAGCTTTAATTCAGTTAGATATGAGTGAATATATGGAGAAATTTAATGTATCAAGATTAGTGGGAGCTCCTCCAGGTTATGTAGGTTATGAAGAAGGGGGGCAGTTGACAGAAAGAGTAAGGCGTAGGCCATATTCGGTAGTCTTGCTAGATGAGATAGAAAAAGCTCATCCTGATGTATATAATCTTTTACTTCAAATTTTAGAAGAAGGGCGCCTTACTGATAGTTATGGGCGTTCAGTCGATTTTAGAAATGTAATTTTAATTATGACTTCTAATGTGGGTGCAGATATTATCCGGCAAAAAGGATCTTTGGGTTTTGTAGCTAAACATGAAGATATAGATTACCAAGAAATGAAATCTGCTTTATTAGGAGAGGTTAAAAAGAATTTCAAACCAGAATTTATAAATCGGTTAGATGAAACTACTGTGTTTAGATCGTTAGATAAAAAATCTTTAGAAAAAATAGTTGAAATTGAAATTAGTTATGTAAATGAGCGTCTCTGTGAGCAGGGTTTTATTGTAAAACTTAGTCCTGGCGCCAAAGAATTTTTTATAGAAAAAGGTTTTGATCCTAGTTATGGGGCACGGCCTTTAAAAAGAGTTATTCAAAGATTTCTCGAGGATCCTTTAGCAGAAGATATAATTAGAGGCAGGTTTTTAGAGCGGATAAAGTCGGCAAAAGAAAGGCCGATTACCATAAAGGCGTTAAAAAAAGGACAATCATTAAAGTTTGAATGAAGAATCTTTTAGTCCTTTTTTTATTGTTTTTTTCTTTTTACTTTTTTGGAGAAAATGAAGCATATCCTAGCTATATCGAAGTTAATTTAGAAGAAAAAATAGTTAAAATCGCTGATTTAAATCTGAGTGGTTATAAAATATCTGGAGATATTAGTTATAAGGTTGATAAAAGAAATAAAGAAACCCTATTTTTTCTTTACGGTAAAAATTTAAAAGTAGGGGATAAAAAGATAGAGAGCTGTGAGGTACAAATAATTAAAAGAGGAGACATTCTATTTATCGACAAAATAAAATCTCCTAATTTTGTGGGTGCAGGGACTATTGATTTAAATAAAGAAAAAATTCTTTTTAATTTTTCAGGAAACTGGCAAGAAAAAACAGAATATCTAAAAGGAGATATAAATTTAAAGACTAAAGTCTGGGGTAATTTTGAAAGTTTTTTAGTAAGTGGTAGTTTTGTAATTTTTGAAGGTGTGTATGAAGGTATTCCCTTTAAGAGGCTTCGCTGTAGTTTTTTAGGAACGCCGCCTGTATTTAATGTTACTGATGCTGAAGTTCTTCTTTATGAAGGAAGTGTTTTTGAATTAAAAGGAGATTTAGATATAAGAGATTCAAAGAATTTTTTTCCTGGTGTGCAGTTTGTCTCTCAGAAATTATTTGTTGATGGATGGCAAATTTTTGGGGCTCAAAATGAAGTTGGTTTAAAAAAACAAATAGATGATAAATTTAATATTGAAATAGACAGCCAGCAACAGGAAGAAGCAGGCACAGAGCTCAGGTATAGTTTAGAAAACGATAATTTTTTAAAGTTAAGAATGGAAGAAGAAGAAACAATTTTGGGTGTTGAAAGAAAAACGGAATTTTAAAGATGTTTTTTTTAAAACAAATTGAAGATTTCTTTTGTTATGTTGGAAATATTATTTCTTTTATTAAAGAGATATTTTATTGGCTATTTACAAAAAAAAGAGACTTTAAGGCCTTAGGGAGAGAGGTAATTGTTGTAGGAATTGACAGTTTCTTTTTAGTTTCCTTGATTGCTCTTTTTATTGGAATGATTATTGCATTCCAAACTGCTTATCAGCTTCAACAGTTTAAATCAGAAATTCATCTTGCTTCTTTGGTGGCTTTATCATTGGTTAGAGAATTAGGGCCGGTAATTGCAGCTTTGATAGTTGCAGCACGAAGCGGAGCATCGATTACAGCTGGTATTGGCTCTATGAAAATTAGCGAACAAGTTGATGCTTTAGAAGTTTTTGGGGTTGAGCCTATCGATTATTTAGTTGTTCCTAAATTTATTGCTTTGGTAGTTTGTCTTCCGGTTTTAGTTATTTATGCAGATGTATTAGGAATTTTTGGAGGATATTTAGTTGGTTCCTTAAAGTTTTCTATGCCTTTTGGTTTGTATATGAGAATGACTATTGAATCTTTAGGTTTGATTGATGTTGTAAGTGGGTTGGTAAAAAGTTTATTTTTTGGAAGTATTATTGCTTTTGTCTGTTGTTTTGAAGGATTTAGGCCATTTTCTTCAATAGATGTATCTAAGGTTGTAACACGTTCAATAGTGCGTTCTTTTATCTTAATTATTATTTTTGACTGTATATTAACAGCATTTTTTTATTTTATATGAGCAAAAAATGATTAAATTAAATAATGTTCAAAGATCTTTTAGCCAAAAGTCTGTTCTCAATGGAGTAAATCTAGACATAGGCCAAGGAGAAACCTTTCTTCTTATTGGAAGAAGTGGGGCAGGAAAGACTGTCTTGCTTAAGACTATTTTGGGGCTTCTTCGGCCTGATTCAGGAATGATTTCTATTGATGGACAAGAGATTACTCAATTAACTAAAAATAAACTAGAAAAAATCAGGCTTAAATTTGGTTTAGTATTTCAAAATAGTGCGCTTTTTGATTTTTTAACAGTTTGGGAAAATGTTAGTTTCTTTTTAAAACAACATACCAATATGAGCAAAAAAGAAATGCGCAAAAAAGCTAGTCAAACCCTTGCTTTGGTAGGTTTAGCTGATATAGAAGATATGTATCCTCATGAACTAAGCGGGGGAATGCGTAAAAGAGTTGCCATTGCTAGAGCAATTATTTATAATCCTAAAATTATTATCTATGATGAGCCTACAACAGGAATTGACCCTATTGCTGTAGATAAAATTGTTTCCTTGATAAAAGATTTACATAATCGTCTTTCTGTTACTTCATTAGTAGTAACTCATGATTTAGAAACTGGCCTAAAGATAGCAGATCGTGTTGCTTTTTTGCTGGGAGGTAAAATTATCTTTGAAGGGAAAAAAGAAGATGTAAAAAACACACAAGATAAACGCCTTCTTCAATTTATTCATGGAGCCTCAGGCGGCCCAATAAAGGAGATGGAAGTATAAAATGGTTAAAAGTTTAAAGTTAAAAGTTTAAAGTTAAAAGTTGAAAGGTATTCGCTAAATAATAACATTTTCAATGGGAGGAGATAAGTGAGCAAAAATGTGTGGGAAATTAAAAAAAGACTTTCTTATATAAAAATTGGTGTTTTTTTCCTGGTAGGATTGATGCTGCTATTTATAGCTTTGGTTTCAATTAAAGATTTCAGTTTGTTTAGCTCTGGGTATAAAATAAAAGTTGTTTTTGATTTTGCTGAAGGAATGAAGAGGGCGTCTCCGGTGAGGTTTTGTGGAGTAGATGTAGGAGAGGTCCAAGAGGTTGTAGTTAGAAATGGCAAGAATGGGCCTCATATTCAAGCAAAGGTTAATATTCAAAGAGGGATAAAAATACCACAAGGTTCTTATTTTTTTATAAATAGTTTAAGCTTATTTGGAGAAAAATATCTTGAGATTACACCGCCGGAGGAGTTTTCTGAATATGTAAAAGAAGGTGAAACTGTTGAAGGTGTATCTCCTGTACCCTTGTTTAAATTATTTTCTAGTTTTAGCAAAACCATGAGTGAATTAAGAGCTTTTATCAAAGAAGGTGAAATCAAAGAATCTTTGGAAAATACTGTTAGAAATTTAGAAGATATTACTTTGGAGGCAAAAGGATTAATCAAGGATGTAAGAAATAAAAGGGGCACTATTGGAAGATTATTTTATGATGACTCGCTCTATCAAGAGACAGAAGAGTTTATCTTAGATATAAAGAAAAATCCTTGGAAATTATTACATAAACCCAAAGACAGAAAATAGTTAATTGGTGAGTGGTTAATTAGTGAGTAGTTAATTAACCAATTAACCAATTAACTAATTAACCAAGATGTATATATGTAGTGAGTGTGGATATCAATCAGTGAGATGGATGGGTAAGTGCCCTAATTGTAGTGGTTGGGAAACTTTTCAGCAAAAGGACACTAAATCCTTATCAAACCAACCAAAAAGCAAAGCTAAGGTAGCACCCCGTTTACTTAAAGATGTTGGCGGCCTAACAGAACAAAGATACCAAACTCATTTTTCTGAATTAGACAGAATTTTGGGAGGAGGATTAGTATCTGGCCAGGTAATTTTAATTGGTGGTGAACCGGGGGTAGGTAAATCTACATTGCTTTTAGAGGTGGCTTCGCAGTTGTCAAAATCTGGTAAGACAATGTATGTAAGTGCTGAAGAATCTCCGCAGCAAATTGGAGTTAGAGCTAAACGCCTTAAAAAAGTTAGTGTAGACCGGTTATATATTAGCGATGAAGAAAAAGTAGAAAATATTTATAAAACAATAGAAAAGGAACAATTTAAGTTTATAGTTATAGATTCTATCCAAGTTATGACTAGTTCTTTTGCTGGTGGTATAAAGGGTAGTGTTCTTTCAATAAGAAGTTGTGCAGATTACCTAACAGAAATAGCCAAAACTTTAGGTGTAGTTATATTTATAGTGGGGCATGTAACAAAATCAGGAACAATAGCCGGGCCTAAGTTACTTGAGCATGTGGTAGATAGTGTACTTTATTTTGAAGGGGAAATTCTTTCAAATTATAGAATATTAAGATCAATAAAAAATAGATTCGGGCCAACCGGTGATATTGCTGTTTTTGATATGACTTCAACTGGTTTATCTGAAGTCAAAAAAACTAATGATATTTTTCTGCCCCATAAAAAAGAATCTTCTTCAGGTAGTTGTGTAATTTGTCCCCTTGAAGGCTTGCGGCCAATTTTAGTTGAATTACAATCTTTAGTTAGCCAGGCAACTTTTTCAACAGTAAGAAGAAGGAGTTTGGGTTTTGATTTTAATAGATTTTCTTTATTAGTTGCAATAATTGAAAAAAGATTAAAAGTGAAAATATCAGGAGAAGATATTTTTTTAAATGTTGCTGGAGGTTTAAGGATAAATGATCCCGCAGCAGATTTAGGGGCTGTGGTGGCTATTATATCTAGTTTTTTAGAAAAAAAAGTACCGCCGGAGACAGTTTTTATTGGTGAAATAGGGTTGGGGGGAGAGCTGAGGCGGGTTAGGAATATAAATTCCAGATTAAAAGAGATAGACAGGGCAAGTTTTAAATATTGCTATATACCTGAGGCGAATCAAAAGGAAGTTGATAAAAAGTTCTCGGATAAAGTTTTTGGCTTTTCAAATTTAGATGAGGTTTATAAGAAGCTTTTTCAAAATAAAGGTATCCGTTAAATAATTTTATTAGGTGTAGGACATTTTGCCGAGGAATTCGGCTCGATGCCATTGAAAATAGAGGAATAACACCTAAATATATTCATTTTTAATGAGGAGGTTTTTATGTGGGCGTTAATTTTTTTAAGAATATTTTTTGTTTTTGTTTTTGTAGTATTAGGTTTTTCTTTAGGTGGTGAAAATTCTTTATTGTTTGCTGGGGTAGGTTTTGGAATAGGTATTTTTGTTGTGCTTTTAGAAGTGCTAGGAAGAAAAGTATCACTAAAGGGGTTAAGTAGTGCAGTCTTTGGAATTTTATTAGGGTTGTTTCTTTCTGCTATATTTGGTTTAGCCCTTTCTCAATTTCCTCTTTCAAAAGAGGTCTCTGCTGATTTTTTAGATAATATCAAATTATTTGTCACAATTGTTTTTGTTTATTTAGGGTTAACTTTAGGGATAAAAGGACAAGATGAATTTAATGTTGTAATTCCTTATGTAAAGTTTAAAAGAGGTGAGTTGCGGGAAGAAGAAGTTATTGTTGACACCAGTAGTATAATTGACGGAAGAATTTTGGATATTGTAAAGACTGGATTTGTTGAAGCAAAGTTTGTTATTCCACGTTTTGTTTTAAATGAAATGCATACTTTAGCTGATTCAACTGATCATATGAAAAGGCAAAAAGGCAAAAGGGCTATAGAAATACTCCATGATTTAAAAAAACAACCCAATATTGAGACTAAAGTAGTTGAAGAAGAAATTGCAGTAGTTAAAACTGTTGATGAAAAAATTATTAAACTAGCTCAAAATCATCGTGCTAAAGTATTAACTACAGATTACAACCTCAACCGAATTGCTCAGTTCCAAGG
>JAIPHQ010000011.1 GCA_021735115.1 Candidatus Omnitrophota bacterium | reverse complement strand
ATATATTTTTAAAGACCTAAGCATTTCTTTTCTTAATAAATTTTTAGGAAGCATTCCTCCTACTGCATAGAATAAAGCTTTACTAGAACTTTTTTCAGATAATTCCTCTAAATTAATCTCCTTCCTGCCCCCAGGATAACCTGAATATTTATCATATTTTTTATCTTTTATCTTTTTCCCAGTTACTTTTATTTTTTTTGCATTTATGACTACAACTTTATCTCCACAAATAGAATTAGGAGTATAGCTAGCTTTATGCTTGCCTTGTAAGATTTTAGCTATACGGGTAGCCAAACGACCTAAAATTTTTCCTTCAGCGTCTATTAAAACCCAGTCTTTTTCGTCTTTTCTGTAAAATTTAGTCTTACGCATAGACAGTTTTTATACCATATTTTCTCTTCTTGTCAACAATAATATTACCGGTCGATAAAATAAATCAAATAGTTATTGCCTCTTCTAGGCTAAATTTTTTCTCATACAAGGCCTTACCCACAATTACCCCAGCTGCCTGCGGAACAACTTCTTTTAATTTTTTGATATCATCAAGAGAAGAAACCCCACCGGAAAAAATTAAATTAAGGTGATAATCTTGGGAAATTTGTTTTATCCTGTCAAAATTAAATCCTTCTAAAGTTCCATCTCTAGAAATATCAGTATAAATAATCCACTTTATGCCTTGTTTTTTAAGATAATCTAAATAGTTAACTATTGGTAAATTAATGCTTTCTTGCCAGCCTTTAACTGCTAATTTGCCCTCTTTTTCATCTACTGCAACTGTTATTTTATCTCCGGCAATTTTTAAAGCTTTTTTTAAAAAATCTGGATCGGTAGCCTTGGTTCCTAAAATCAACCTTTTTGCTCCAATTGATATAAGTTGTTCGATTTTTTCTAAACTTCTTATACCTCCACCAACTTCAACAGAAATATCTACGTTTTTGATAATATTTTTTATAATTTCTTCATTGCCCCCCTTAGAGAAAGCAGCTGATAGATCTACTAGATGAAGCCACTTAGCTCCTTGATCCTTCCATTTCTTTGCTACAAAAATAGGGTTATTGCTATATATTTTACAATTAGATTCTTTACCTTTAACCAATCTAACTACTTTTTTCTGATATAAATCAATAGCTGGAATTATAATCATAATTTAAAAAGTTATCTAAGACTTTTAAGCCTTTGGCTTGACTTTTTTCTGGATGAAACTGAATTCCCCAAATATTTTTCTTTTCTACAACAGAAGCAAACTCTTGACCATAATCAGTAGTTGCTAAGGTAACTTGTTCATAGGGTTGACAAAAATAAGAGTGGGCAAAATAAAAGAAACTTTTATCCTCTATCCCCTCAAACAACCCCTTATTCTGACTTTGGACTTTGGACTTTGGACTTTGGACTTTTCTAATCTGATTCCAACCCATATGGGGAACAATAAGATTTTTATTACTAAACTTTACAACTTGTCCTTCTATAACTCCTAATCCAGCCACTCCTTCTGCTTCACTGCTTTTTTCAAATAAAAGCTGCATCCCTAAACAAATTCCTAAAAAAGGCACGCCTTGATCAATCTTTTCCTTTAAAACTTCAATAAGCCCTCTTTTTCTTAATTCAGTTACTGCTTTTCCAAAATGGCCTACCCCAGGAAAAATAATCTTTTGGGCAATTAATAGATCTTCAGATGAACTGGTAATAATTACTTTTTTGCCTAAAAAAGAGACAGCATTTTTCACGCTCTCTAAATTACCCATTCCATAATCAACTATTACATTCATAATATCTATAAGGATAAAGGTTAATCTATTATCCCTTTAGTTGAAGGAACGCCACGGCGGCGAGGATCAATCTGACTGGCTTGATCTATAGCCTTACCCAAGGCCTTAAATAAAGCTTCTAAAATATGATGCAAATCACCTTCACCAGATTTAATTATATAAACTAAACTTAAACCTGAATGTTGAACAAAAGCTTCTAAAAATTCTTCTGCATCTTTATAACTAAAATTTGTATCATCAAATTTATCGTTAGCTAATATATTATTGATAATATCTTTATCATCAGTGATCTTTTTAGTTATTGATGGCCGGCCGCTTATATCAACATTAGCCTCAACTACCACCTTATCCATTGTAACTGAAAAAGTACCGTACCGGTTTATTCCTTGTTTACTCCCTAGCGATTCTTTTAATGCTTTGCCTAAGGCAATACCGATATCTTCTATTATGTGATGCTGAAGATCCCCTTTAGCTTTAAGATCCAAATCAAAGAGCCCATGAAAAACAAATAAAGTAAGTAGATGGTTAAGTGGCTCAAAACCAGTATTAATTTCAGTTTTACCCGACCCATCAAGATTAAATTGGCCATTGATATCTACTTCATTAGTTTTTCTTTTTAATTGTGCAAATCTTTTTTTATTAAACATTTTAGTTTACTCCTTTATTTAAATCTGATTCTATTCTTTTTTTTACGCTTTCGATATGCTTTTTCATCCCTTCAAGGCCAGCTATTTTTTCTAGAGTTTCAAACTCCTCAATAACGGCTTTTTTCGTATAACGGATAATATGATTTTCTTTTAGAAAATCTTTAACTGAAAGCGTAGAAAAAAAGCGGCTGCTTCCGCCTGTAGGAAGAACATGAGAAGGGCCAGCTACATAATCTCCTAAAGCAACCGGGCTATAATCCCCTAAAAATATCGCACCTGCATTTTTGATTTTTGAAACTAAAGTATGAGGTTTTTTAGTAAGAATCGCTAAATGCTCAGGAGCGATTTCATTAACAACTTTAGCTGCCTTGTCTAGATTCCTTACCCTCAATGCATATCCGGTAACTTTACTTTGGCGTAAACTTCGAATAATCCGTTTGGAATTTGTAACTACAATACCTAAACCCTTATGATGCTCTATTTGAGCCTCTAGATCGGCAATAATATAATCAACATTAGAATTACTTGAAGCTACTACCACAACCTCTGAAGGCCCGGCTAGCATATCAATATCTACCTGGCCAAAGACCTGTCTTTTTGCCTCAGTTACATATTCATTGCCCGGACCAACAATCTTATCTACTTTTTCAATACTTTCTGTCCCGTAAGCTAAAGCTGCGATAGCTTGTGCACCACCTATACGATATATCTTTTTGATCTTTAAAATAGATGCGATAGCTAGAATAAAAGGATTAATTCTACCTTCCTTATTAGGGGGCGAAACTAATACAATCTCTTCAACCCCAGCAACTAAAGCAGGAATTACAGACATATAAACAGAAGAAACCAAAGGAGCAGTCCCAGCTGGAACATAGACTCCTACCTTAGCCAAGGGAATATAACGACTTATGAGTTTTTTACCATTAGGATCTTTTACTCTTTTTGTTTTCGGAATTTGAGTTTTATAAAATTTAGTAATATTTTCAATAGCAATTTTAAAACTCGAAATAATTGATGAATTTAGGTCTCCAAAAGCTGCACTTATCTCTGATTCACTAACCTGGATACTTTTGACAGGAATTTTTACCTTATCAAACTTTTTGGTATAATCTACCAAAGCTTTATCCCCAAACTCTTTTACTTTTTTAATAATTTTAGAAACCTTAAGATCAACACTGTCTCTGCGGACTCTTCTTTTCTCAATTATTTTTTTAAGACTATCAATATTTCTAACTACTCTCATTTTTTTAAAAACCCCACCAAATATTTTTTAATTTTTTTAGATAAATCTTTTTCCTTTTTGTTAACTACCCCTTGGACTAAATTTTCCCTGCCACCGCCTTTTAATGAAAACTTATCTTTTACCTCTGATATAAAGTTTTTACAACTCAGTTGCTTTTTTACTAAATCTTGAGAACAAGAACAAAGAAATCTTATTTTACCATCTTGTTTCCCGATTAAGAAAACAAAAAATAAATTTAATTCTTTCTTGATTAAATCAAGAAGATTGAAAAAATTTGAATATTCCAATTTTATGTTAGCATTTGCAGTGAAATCATATACTAGCACTTTTTTCCCATCAATTTTTTCTAATGAGCTGTCAGCTAACTCTTTATAGATAATACCTATTTTCTCTTTTTCTATCTTTGTTAATTTACTATTACAATTCTTATATTCATCTAAATTCTTCTTTAAGGTTGATTTAATATTATCCGGGCTACATTTAAGTATCTTTGCTAACTCAAAAAATAAGTTTTTCTTTTCCTGAAAAAGTTGATAAAATTTTTCACCTACAACAGCTTCAATTCTTCTTATGCCACTACTGACTGATTTTAAAGAAACTACCGCAAAACCCCCTACTTCTGAACTATTATCAAGATGGCACCCACCACATAATTCCTTACTATAATTAGAAATAGATACCATTCTTACTTTATCTTTATATTTTTCCTTAAAAAAAGCTAAAGCCCCTTCTTTTTTGGCCATATCTAATAAAACCTCTTTTTTTGAAATTTTATCCGCTTGTAAAATATAAGAATTAATTATTTTTTCTATTTTTTTTATTTGCTCTGTCGTCAATCCCCTAAAATGAGTAAAATCAAAACGCAAACGGTCCTGGTCAACTAAAGAACCTTGCTGATTCACATGCTCTCCTAAAACTTGCCGCAAAGCTGCTTGAAGAAGGTGAGTTGCAGTATGAGCTCGGGCTAAAGCCTGCCGTCTTTTTGTATCTATTGTAGCTCTGGCTTCTGTTTCTTCAATTATACCTTCGATAACTTTTCCTTGATGAACCGCTATTGATTCAACTCCTATTCTATAGGCGTCTTTGACAAAAAACTTTCCTTTATTGGTTTCAATTATACCTTGATCAGAAAGCTGGCCTCCTGACTCAGTATAAAAAGGAGTTTTATCCAATACAACTACTCCTTTTTGCCCTTTCTTTAAACTTTTTTTTCTATCTTCCCAGTTAATTTTTTTCGCATCCAGAGAAAAAATTTGAATAATTTTAGCAGAAATTTCAGAATTTTTGTACCCACTAAATTCAGTAGGTTTTTTATCTGTCAATAAAGAGTGCCCTTTTTCAAATATTTCTGCTGAAAATTTACTACCAGCCCGAGAACGTTCTTTTTGCTCAGCCAATAACTCTATAGCTCCTTTTTTATCTACCTTAATATTATTTTCTTTAGCTGCAGTTTCACTTAATTCAAAAGGAAAACCATAAGTATCATACAAAAAGAAAAGTTTTGCAGCTGAAAGCATATTTTTCTTTTCTTTCTTTATTTCGTTTAAATATTGATTTAGTTTGGTTTTTCCCTCATCAAGAGTAGAAAGAAATTTTTCTTCTTCTGCCTTTACCACTTTTTTAATTACCTTGGCCTTTTCTTTTATAAAAGGATAAGGCTCTTGCATTAATTTAACAAACAAAGGTATTAATCTATAAATAAATGCTTTTTTATAAGCTAGAAGATTAGCAGCCCATAAAGCCTTCCTAAGTAACTTACGAATAACATAGCCCCGTTCTTCATTGGAAGGATAAACCCCATCAGCTATAGAAAATATAACAGCCCGCGCATGATCAACGATAGAATTAACTAAATAATCTTTATCAAATTCAGTTGGCAGGCCTAAAATATTTTTTACTTCATCTACCACTGGAGCTAATATATCGATTTTAAAGTTTGAATCTTTATTTTGTAAAACAGAAGCCATTCGTTCAAGCCCCATACCAGTATCAATATTTTTTTGCGGCAATGATGTTAAATTGCCATCAGACTGCCGATTAAATTGGGTAAAGACAAGATTCCAAATTTCAACAAATCGGGAACAATCACAAGCTGGGCTGCAAGAAGATTTTTTACATCCTTTATCTTTACCACGATCAAAAAAAATCTCAGAACAAGGGCCACAAGGGCCGTTTGGCCCTTCATCGATAACATTAGCCGGCCAAAAGTTCTCATCTTGGTCTAATTTTAATATTTTATTAACCTCAACTCCTATTTTATTTTTCCAAATATCAAAACTTTCTTTATCTTTTTTGTATACAGAAACCCAAAGATTATCCTTATTAATTCCTAAATTTTTAGTTAAAAATTCCCAGGCTAATTCAATGGCTTCTTTTTTAAAGTAACCTCCAAAAGAAAAATTACCTAACATCTCGAAAAAAGTATGATGATAAGGAGTTTTTCCCACCTTTTCAATATCACCTGTGCGCAAACACTTTTGGCAAGATACTGCTAAATCAGTATCTTTAATTTTTCCTAAAAAATAAGGCTTAAACTGATTCATACCCGCTGAAGTAAAAAGAACTGATGGATCATCAGGAACTAAACTGTCTGAAGAAAAAACCTTATGGCCTCTTTCTTTAAAAAAACCTATATACTCTTTTCTTAATTTATTTGTTTTCATCTTAATCAAATTTATTGTTTAGGTGGATATATATATCCTTATAATAAAACCCTTTAGCTGCTAAATACCTTACTAATTTTGCTTTTATTTTATTTTTTTCTAGACCTGGTGCACTCTCTCTTAGGTAATTAATTTTTTTTTCAATAAGATCATCAATCAACTTTTGGCTTTTATTTTCTATTTGCTCTAAAGCCTGGCTGCGCAACTTAACGGAGATCCCGAATTCCTTTAACTTAAGATTGGCTTTCATTGGACCCCAACCTTTCGCCAGGCAACTATCAATATAACTTTTTATAAACTCTTGATCATTTATATAATTAGCATCCTTTAGATAATTTATTACTTCCTTTATAACCGATAGAGGTACTTTTCGTTTTTTTAAGCGGGTTCGGATTTCAAACTCACTTCTTGGCCTAAACCTAAGAAGAAGAAAAGCATAATTTAGGGCCTTACTGAAACTTTTCAATTTATTATTTTTTTAAAACTATGTAGCCTCTACTGGTCTTAATTAAACAACTTCCCTTAACTGCAGCAGTAACATCTTTAAAATCTTTAATATTTTTTACTTCTTTATTTTCAATTTCTTCAATTACATCCCCCTGTTGCAGGCCACTATCTTGAGCTGAAGAACCATCTTCTATATCTACTATAACCACTCCTTCCTGCTGCTTTAGGCCTAATTGCTGCCTTAGATAAGGAGTAATATCTTCTACTGACATGCCGCGAAAACTAGCTTGGCCTTGAAGCGTTGATTGTTCAGTTCCGTCAAAACTTTTAGGTTTTTTACCAATCTTTACATTAATATTTTTTTCTTTCCCGTTACGTAAAATCAGTAGATCAGCTTTTTGACCAACTTCAGTTTCAGCAACCATCCTTACTAAATCTCTGGTAGTTTGTATTGGCTTTTGGTTATAAGCTAAAATTAAGTCACCCTCTTTTAGGCCTCCTCTTTGAGCTGGAGAATCTTGATATATCTTAACAGCAATTACACCTTCTTTTTTCTTGATATTAAAATAGTTGCGCAAATCTTGATTTAAATCCTGAATACTAACCCCCAGCCAACCATATAAAACTTCTTGCCCTTCTACCAATTTGTTCATTATTCTTTTAGCTTTATTTATCGGAATTGCAAAACCAAGGCCTTGATAACCGCCGGTACGGGTAAGAATAGCCACATTTACCCCAACTACCTCTCCTTCTAAATTAACAAGCGGCCCTCCGCTATTACCAGGATTTATAGCTGCATCTGTTTGAATTAAATTATCATAACCCATTTTTCTAATCCCTAAAGCAGGTAGATATCTTTTTAAGGCGCTAATTACACCTACGGTAATTGTTGGTTCTGGATTTTCAATAGCAAAACCAAAGGGATTACCAATTGCAACAACCCAATTACCTATTTTTAATTTGGAGGAATCTCCTAAACTAGCAACCGGTAAATCATCTGACTCTATCTTTATTACTGCTAAATCACTTTTAGGGTCTGATCCAGTTACTTTAGCATTAAATTCCCTCCCATCTGATAATTTAACTTTTATATCCGTGGCTTTTGAAATGACATGAGCATTGGTAAGGATATAGCCATCTTTTTTAATGATTATGCCGCTGCCTAATCCCATTCTTTTATATTCTCTCTGAGGTGGGGTTTGAAAAAAATCTTCAAAGAATCTTTGAAAAGGGTCATTTGTATCACTCTCAAAAGGAGAACTAAAATAAAATTGCCCCCCAATTTTTTCTTTAATCACAGAACTTATTGAGACAACTGATTTCCCCACATCCTCAGCAACTTTAATAGTTGCTTTTTCTAATTCAGAAACTCTGGCAGAAAAACTAGTTGGAACAAAACAAATTACTAAGATTAAAGTTATTATTATTTTTTTCATTTTTTCTCCTCTTCCTCTGGTTCTTTATTTATCGCTAAAACCTTAGCTAATTCTTTCTCAACTTTCTCTTTTAATTTATCATCTTCTTTAAGCGTCTTGCGTAACTTTTCTTTACCTTGAGCTATATTTTCATCACCTAAAGAAAACCAGCTACCCGATTGAGTTAAAACACCTTTTTCCATTGCAGCATCAATTAAAGCTCCCGCTTTAGAAACTCCTTCATCATACATAATTTCAAACATCGCTTCACGAAAAGGTGGTGCTACTTTATTTTTAACAATCTTTGCTCTTACTCTCATACCAACTACTCCTTCATTGGTGGTCAAAGTTGCCCGTTTTCTAAGATCAATCCGTACTGATGAATAAAATTTTAAAGCCCGGCCACCTGGAGTTACTTCGGGAGAACCGAACATAACTCCAACTTTTTCTCTAATCTGGTTGATAAAAACAATACAAGTTTTTGATTTACTTGCAACTGCAGTTAATTTACGCATAGCTTGACTCATCAACCTGGCTTGAAGAGCAATTCGAGAATCACCCATCTGCCCTTCAATTTCAGCCTTTGGCACAAGAGCTGCTACAGAATCTATAACTATTAGATCTACTGCATTTGAACGCACTAAGGCTTCAACTATATCTAAAGCCTGCTCTCCTGTATCTGGCTGAGAAATCAAAAGATCTTCTAAATTAACCCCAATTAACTTTGCATATTTAGGGTCAAAACTATGTTCAGCATCAATAAAAGCAGCTACTCCTTCTTCAGTTTGAGCTTGAGCGATAATACTTAAGGTAAGAGTTGTTTTACCTGAACCTTCCGGTCCATAAATCTCAATAGCTCTACCTCGAGGAAGCCCGCCAGCGCCTAAAGCATCATCAAGAGAATAAATTCCTGTAGGTATTACCGATACATCTAAACTGCGGCCTTCTCCCATTCTCATGATCGCTCCTTTACCAAATTGCTTTTCGATTTGTGAAAGAGCTAGGTTAAGTGCTTTCGTCTTACTGTCTTGATTGTTTGTTTTTTTTGCCATAATATCACCTCTTTTTTGATTGGATTAAAATTATACTCTTATAAAATAAAAGTGTCAAATTCGGTTAAAATCTATTTTCTACTCCTTTCAATATCCTCTTTATATTATTTTTATGCCTAACTAAAATAAGAAAAAAAAGTAATACTGCTAAAATTTTAACCTCAATAAATTGAGATAAATTTAAAGATAAAATTAAAAAAGCAAGACTAGCTAAAATAGATGCTAAAGAGACCAACCTCGATAATAAAAACACGATCAGCCAAATACCCAAAGATAAGGGTAAAATCAACTTAAAAGAACCAAAATAAAAAGATAAAGCAAATAACACCCCTAAACTAGTCGCAACCCCTTTACCCCCCCTAAATTTTAGAAAAGGGGTCCAATTATGGCCTAAGATAGACAATATTCCCAAAATAATAAAAAAATACGGCTCAAACTCTCCTATGGAATAAGCTAAATAGGGAACAATAAACCCTTTAGCAAAATCAAGAATAAATACTAAAACTCCCCAACTCTTTCCTGCTACCCTAAAAACATTTGTTGCCCCTACATTTCCAGAACCAAACTGGCGAATATCAACGCCTTTGACTATTTTGGTAATTATATAACCAAATGGAATAGCCCCAAAGATAAAACTAATTATGGGAAGAATTAACTTTAGCATTTAAAGCTTTGATACCTCTTAAAAAATAATCTAAACCTGAAATTAAAGTAAAAGTGGCAGCCACAAGAGAAATATAAAAATGATAGGGTATATTCAATAAAATCCAAAGAATAGTTATCATTTGAGAAAATGTTGTAAATTTTCCCCAAGATGAAGGAGAAATCTCTATGTCAATTTTAAGCATTTTCAAAATTGCAAAGCCAAACGATATAATTAGGTCTCTGCTTACCACAATCAAAACTAACCATAAATACATCGGATATTGCTTAATCACCAATAGTGTTATAAAAGCTGTTAAAAGAAGAAGTTTATCCGCCAAAGGATCAATAATTTGCCCTAGTTCAGATTTTTCTTTTTTTATCCTAGCCACCATCCCATCAAAAAAATCCGTTAAAACTGCTAATACAAAAACTGCCACCGCAAAATATCTCATAGTCGGATGTGTTTCAGAATAAATAAGTAATGATACAAAAACAGGAATAAGAATTATTCTAATCGAACTAATTTTATCAGCAAAACTCATTTCATCTCCTCTTTAAATTGTTCTAACTTCGCACCATCATAAGGACACTTTTCTAAAAAATCTTGATATCTTCTTTTGCAAACCGGACATTGCTTAATAAAATCATTTTCTCCTAGATAAGAACCTATCCATTCTTGTTTTCTTTCTTCTTTTTTTTCGCTAATTTGATTTTCTTCTACTTTCTTTTCTTCTTTTCTAAAGATATCCTCTTTATAAACATATTCTTGAGTTGTAACGCAACCCGTCAAAAACAAACCCATCACAAACAACAACCCAATATTCTTTATTGACTTTGGACTTTGGACTTTGGACTTTGGACCTTTAATCATTCGATCATCCCAATTCTTTTTGGGGGCCACCAAATAAAGATTGCCTCTCCAATAATTTGTTCTTTATCAACAAAACCCCAATAACGGCTATCTTTAGAACTAATACTATTATCCCCTAGACAAAAATATTCATCCTCAGGTATAACTAGCTTTTTTTCTGATTGCCCGTTTTTACCCTGATTATAATAAAAAAAAGCAGCAATCTCAGGTAAGGTAACTTCTTCATCATTCACATAGATGTTACCTTTTTTTATTTGCACAGTTTCACCGGGTAGGCCAATAACTCTTTTTATATAAGGTTTTCGCTTATACCAAGGTTGATCAACTTCTTGAGGCGGAACAAAAACGATGACATCTCCTCTTTGAATCTTGCTAAAACCCGGTAAACGCAAAGAAACAAAAGGAAGCTTTGGCCCATAATTCAATTTACTTACAAATATTTTATCACCGGGCATAAGAGTAGGTACCATCGAAGTAGTAGGAATTTTATACATTTGAAAGAAAAATGTCTTTAAAACGATAACTAAAACTGCAGCGACAACTATTGATTCAACCCACTCTCTAATTACACTCTTTTTCATTTTTATTCTCCTACATTTTTAAAACTTCCAAAAAAGCTTCTCGCGGTACAGAAACATTTCCCAGTTGTTTCATTTTTTTCTTACCTTTTTTTTGCTTTTCCCAAAGTTTTCTTTTTCTGGTAACATCTCCTCCATAACATTTAGCAGTAACATTTTTTTTCATAGCCCGAATTCTAGTTGAGGCAATAATTTTAGAGCCTACAGCAGCCTGAACTTTAACTTCATACATCTGACGCGGAATTAATTCTTTTAATCTTTCTGCAACAGCTCTACCTTTACTTTCAGCTTTATCTTTATGCACTAAAAGAGAAAAAGCATCAACTTTCTTCTGATTAAAAAGAATATCTAATTGAACAACATCTGTTTCTTTGTAACCGATAAAGTCATAATCAAAAGAACCATAACCTCGAGTTACAGATTTTATTTTATCATAAAAATCAATAACTATTTCAGATAAAGGTATCTCAAATATTATATTAAGAAGATCCTTTCCTAAATAATCTATTTTTACAAAATCACCCCGTCTAGATTTAGCCAAATCACATACCGGATCAATAAAATCAACCGGAGCCATAATTGTAGCTCTAACAAAAGGCTCATAACTTTTTTCGATTTCTCCTAAATCAGGAAATTGATGAGCACTTTCAATCTCTTCATAATCCTTAAAGCCTTTTCGCATTATCCTATATTTAACGCTAGGTGCTGTAACGATAAGGTCGAGGTTATATTCTCTCTCTAATCTTTCCTGAATAATATCCATATGAAGCAATCCTAAAAACCCACAACGAAATCCATAACCCAAACTACCTAAACTATCCGGCTCATAACTGAAAGAGGAGTCAGAAAGATTTAATTTTTCTATGGCGGCACGTAAACTTACATAATCTTGTGAAGAAGAAGGAAAAATTCCTGAAAAAACCATAGGCGACATCTTTTGATAACCCTCAAAAGCAGAAGAAGCAGGATTAGAACTTAAGGTTACAGTATCTCCAACATCAATTTCATTAGGATTTTTTATATTACAACAAATATAGCCAACTTGGCCACAAGAAAGACTTTTTCTTTTTACTGGTTGGGGACAAAAAATACCCATCTCTTCAACCCGATATTCTTTTTTTTGATGCATCAATAGAATTTTATCCCCCATTTCAATTTTACCATCAAAAATTCTTACAAAAAGTATTACTCCACGATAGAGATCATAAGCAGAATCAAAAAGCACTGCTTTAGTTGGCTTATCTAGGCTACCTGAAGGAGGTGGCACCTCTTCGATAACTTTATCTAGCAACTGTTTAACACCGGTACCATCTTTGGCAGAAACTGTTAGAATTTCCTCTTTTTTAAAGCCAAAAATATCAAGCAACTCTCTATAGCCTTTTTTTATATCAGCACTAGGCAGATCTATTTTATTAAGAACTGGAATAATTTTTAAATCACTTTCCAAAGCTAGGTGAAAATTAGCTACAGTTTGGGCTTCAACTCCTTGAGCAGCATCAACTAAAAGAATAGCCCCTTCACAACCTTTCAAAGATTTTGCCACCTCGTAACTAAAATCAACGTGGCCGGGAGTATCAATAAGATTTAAGACATAGCTGGTTCCACCAGATGAATATATCAAACGAACTGCTTTTGCTTTGATGGTTATCCCTCTTTCTCTCTCTAATTCCATGCTGTCTAACATTTGCTGAGAAACTTTACTTTTGACTATAGTTCCAGCATTTTCTAGGAACCTATCGGCTAAAGTTGATTTTCCATGATCAATATGGGCTATTATACAAAAATTTCTAATTTTGTTAACTTGGTCCATCTCTTTTTATTTTTTTGATCTAACAATATTA
>JAIPHQ010000010.1 GCA_021735115.1 Candidatus Omnitrophota bacterium | reverse complement strand
CAAAAAAAGATAATTAAAAAAAATAAAAGTCGTTTCATTGATATCATTTTATCAAAAAAAATAACGTTTACAATAACTATTTGCAGCCTTTAATGTCATTACAATGACAGGTAAGAACTTATAGGGTGTCCTAAATAGCCAAAAGTAGGACGTCTACTTTTGGAATTATTTATCAAATACTTTATTTTCATCTACATTTTTTGGCGGGCGTGACTTCCAGCGCCGGTGGACCCAACTCCAATGCCCCGGCCTTTTTCTTATCCAACCTTCAATAATTTTTGTGAAATTAGCTGCATTAAGAAGAATCGTTTCATTTTTATCTTTTCCTAAAATTAGATCTTCTTCCGGAAATACTTTAAGGCCATGCCTTTTTCCTCCTTTTCTATATATATAGGAAGGAACCAAGGCCGCCTTAGTCCGCAAAGATAAAATTATCGGCCCAGTTGGAGTTGCCGCTAATTTATCAAAAAACTTTACCCAAACTCCACCAGTACCAAAATTTTGATCCATCAAAATTATTACTATTTCATTTCTCGCTAAAGCATTAATTATTCCAGCCACGCAAGCCCTGCGCGGATAAACAGAAATATTCTTTACCCCGGCATCTGTTCTTAATTTATGAAAATGAGCTTCTGCATATTTATCCCGCATCGGCCTGGTTACCAAATTTACCGGATATCCTTCTGCTGCAAGACGCAGGCTCATCAAAGGAAAATTTCCATAGTGAGCTGTAACTAAAATTACACCCTTGCCTTTGGCTAAAGCTTGATCTAAATTATCCTTCCCTTCAATTTTAACCGGTTGATGCATTTTTTTAATATTATTGAGGTAATAGATAAGTTCAAAGCCACCTTCAGCAATAAAAACAAAAAATTGCTTAGCAATTTTTTTTCTTTCACTTAAAGAATAGTTAGGAAAAGCTATCGAAAGGCTATTTAAGGCAATTTTTCGATGCCGGGACAAAACCAGGTAAGCCAAAGATCCTAAAATTTTACCCAAAAAAATATTTACCTTCAAGGGTGCTACGCCGGATAAAAAGGTAAAGCTTTTAATAAAATACAAGCCAACTTTTCTTCTTAACAATTTCTTTTTTTCTTTTTTATCCATAGAAAATAAATTATAGCAAAGCTTTTGGTTTAATCAACTTTCTTCTTAAAAAATATAATTATCAAAAAAACAAAAGATAAGATCACAAACCATCCTTTTCTTTTATTGTAAAAACTTCTTTTTTTATTAATTGGGACCTGAAAATCTGCTTGAGCCTTAACAAACAAATTATCTTTACCTTTTTCCAATTTAGTTATATGACCTTCTGAAGAAACCCATCCGCTAATTCCACTATTTGCAGCTCTTACCATAGGTATCCTATTTTCTATGGCGCGCAAAACCATAATTGACAAATGCTGTCCTGCCTCTGGCTGTCCATAAAACCAACTATCATCGGTAATATTTAATAAAAAATCTTTATCCTCGGCAACTTTAGCCACATAATAAGGAAAGATATCTTCAAAACAGATAAGGGTAGCAAAGGCTTTATCTTGAAAAGAAAAGCTCTTTTTTTCTTCCCCAGGAGTAATATCTCCAATACTATTTAAAACTTTAATAAATTTTAAGTATCTCCGTAAAGGAACATACTCACCAAAAGGAACTAATTTAATTTTATTATAAGTTTCAACTAAATTGCCGCTTTTATTGAAAAATAAAGCAGAATTATAATAATGGGCGTTTTCTCTGGTAATTGCCCCGATAAGAATATTTCTTTTGCTCTCTTTGACAAAATTAGTAATTAACTTAATATCCTCTTTATCTAAAAGATAGGGCCAAGCTGCTTCAGGAAATACAACAAGATTGTCTTCTGGAGTTCTTTCTGTCAAAATAGATAAACTTTTTAAAATTTCTTTCTTGTCTTCCGGACCAAGAAACTGTTTATCTAAGATGTTTGGCTGGATCAATGAAACATCTATCTTTTTTCTTGATTCTTTTTCCTTAAGCCGAAAAGATGAATAAGTTGTTATTGCTACAAATATAAGTAAAAGAAAAAATAACCTTTTTAAGATTCTCTTGTTAATTATTTCCCAAATTAAAAAATTAACTAAAACTATTACGAAACTAATTAATTTTGTACCACCAATATCGGCAATTTGAATCAAATATAAATGGTTAAATTGAGAATATCCTAAATTTGCCCAGCTAAACCCGCACCAAATAATTTCTTTTAAAAATTCAACCACCACCCAAGCAGCTGGGATAACTAACTGACATAAGGGCCTTTTTATAAAAAAGGTACCTAATAAATAAAAAACCAAATAAAATAAGGATAAATAAATTATGAGTAAAATAAATCCTAATATAGATACATGGTTCACCCAATATAAAGAGATTCCGTAATAAATTAAACCAAAAAGAAAAAAGGAAAGAAATCCCTTGGCAGATTTTTTTTTATTAAGTATAAAAAAAAGTGGAACTAACGAAAACCAAACAAGGAAAGAAGCTTTAGGAAAAAGGAAAGCCAACCCAATCCCAACACCACTTATAATTGAAAATAGTATATTCGACTTTGGACTTTGGACTTTGGACTTTGGACTTTTTATCTGCCGCAGCATTTTTTATATTTTTTGCCCGAACCACAAGGGCAAGGATCATTTCTGCCTACTTTTTTACCAGCTACCTTGGGCGTTTTAACCTTCTTTTTAGTCGGCTCTTTTTTACCTAGAGGTGAGTATTTAGAATGAACGAAGTTTTTTTGATCTTCTGTAAAAACTTCACGCTTTTGTTCTGATTTAATTTTTGCCTTATAAATTAAATCTACTACTTTTTCTTTAACTAGACTAATCATCTCTTGAAAAGCAAAAAAAGTTTCTTTTTGGTATTCCACCAAAGGATCAGCTTGAGCATGCCCGCGAAGGTGGATACCTTCCTTTAGGTGGTCTAAAACCAGAAGATGTTCTTTCCATTTTGAGTCTAGAGCCCAGAGGCAGACCATCTTCTCTAACTGGCGGATCTCTTCACCAGCTTTTTTCTCTTTTTGGCGGTAAAGCTGATGCACTTTTTCTTTTATAAAGCTGATTGCAGTATCTTTATCTAAATCTCCCAATTGTTTAAAATCTAACTCTAGGTTAAACTTTGCTTTAATCCATCCAGATAAACCTAATATATCTTTATCCTGGTCAAGATAGGAAGGCACATTGTTCTCGATTACTTCTTCGGTCATATCAAAGATCATCTCGCTAATATTACTGCTTTCTAAAATCTCTTTTCTTTGGTTGTATATTACCTCACGTTGCTTATTCATTATGTCATCATACTGGAGAAGTTGTTTTCTGATTTCAAAGTTATGGCCTTCAACCCGCTTTTGCGCAACTGCCAAAGACCTGGTAATCATGCCATGCTCAATCGGTTGGTCTTCGGGAAAACCTAAGGTATCCATTAATCCATAGATGCGCTCTGAACCAAAAAGGCGCATTAAGTCATCTTCTAAAGAAACATAAAACCGGGAAGACCCAGGATCTCCCTGCCTTCCGGCCCGGCCGCGAAGCTGATTATCAATTCTACGTGCTTCATGGCGCTGTGAACCAATTATATGAAGCCCGCCTGCATCTACAACTTTTTGATGCTCTTTTTGAAACTCATCCTTGTAACGCTTATAAATTTCTTGATATTTAGTTTCATAGCTTTCATCTTCGGAACTAATATTATTTCGCCTTAACACATCTTTTATAAAATAGTCAAGGTTTCCCCCTAAAACAATATCTGTACCTCTTCCCGCCATGTTAGTAGCAATAGTTACAGCCGCTACTTTACCAGCTTGAGCTATAATATG
The DNA here is from genome assembly GCA_021735115.1 of Candidatus Omnitrophota bacterium. Next base: position 10,196 of record JAIPHQ010000010.1, on the reverse strand, counting down.
GGCTTCTTTCTCGTGGTATTTAGCATTTAATATGTTATGAGAAATCCCTTTTTTGGATAAAAGAAAAGCTAAAGTTTCTGAATCCTCTATTGAGGTTGTCCCCACAAGCACAGGCCTCTTTTGGAGATAGCATTCATTAATCTCTTCAATAACTGAATTAAACTTTGCCTTCTTTGTTTTATATATTCTGTCAGGGTAATTGCTCCGAATTAAAGGTTTATTGGTGGGGATAACATCAACATCTAATTTATAGATATGACGAAACTCCTTAGCTTCGGTATAGGCGGTTCCGGTCATCCCAGCTAACTTATCATACATTCTAAAATAGTTCTGTAAGGTAACTGTAGCCAGAGTTTGACTTTCCTGCTGAATATTTAGGCCTTCTTTAGCTTCTACAGCTTGATGCAGGCCGTCAGACCAGCGCCGGCCCGGCATAAGGCGCCCGGTAAACTCATCGACAATCATAACCTTACCATCTTTTACTATATACTCTTTTTCGCGCTGAAATAAGCGATGGGCTCTAAGGCTCTGGTTTATATAATGCATCCAGGGATTAGATTGTGAATCAGGTGATTCATCGTTGATATTACCTACACCTAATATACTCTCACATTTTTTTTCTCCGGCCGGAGTAAGAAAAGTATTACCGGTTTTTTCTTCGGCTATAGCATCAAAATTCTTTTCCAACTCTTCTGGATTAGTTTTAACTTGTGTTCCGTCTTTATTTTTTATGGTAATAGTTTCATCTTTATTTTCAAAACTCTGAATAATTTCTTTTATTTTAAGCTGCCTAACTGCCTTATCAGCTAAATAATATTTTTTAACAAAGGTATCAGCCGGCCCAGAGATAATTAAAGGGGTTCTTGCCTCATCTATTAGAATTGAATCTACTTCATCAACTATCGAATAAAAATGGCTTCTTTGAACCATATCGTCTAAATCATTGACCATATTATCCCTTAGGTAATCAAAGCCAAACTCATTATTTGTCCCGTAAGTTATATCACAGCCATAAGCTTCTTTTTTATCCTGCTTTTCCATATCACTTTGTATTACTCCTACGCTTAATCCCAAATATTGATAGACAGGCCCCATCCATTCAGAATCTCTTTTAGCTAGATAATCATTAACAGTTACAACATGCACACCTTTACCAACTAAAGCATTTAAAGAAGCTGCCAATGTTGCAACCAAGGTCTTACCCTCGCCGGTAACCATCTCAGCTATTTTATTTTTATGAAGAACTATTCCTCCTACAATTTGTACATCAAAATGGCGCATAGCTACGCTTCTTTTGGCTGCCTCTCTAACTAAAGCAAAATAAAAAGGAAGGATTTGATCAAGCAAATCTTCTCTTTCCTTGCCACTACTTTTTTTAGTTAATTTACTCTTGATTAACTCTTTAAACTCTTGAGTTTTTTCTTTAAAAAAAGATGCTGGTTTGTCAGCTACTTCAGATTCGAAAGAATTAACCCTGCTTACAAGCGAAGAAAGATTTGCAATCTCTTTGGCCGACGGAGTCGGCAGTTCCTTATTTAGTAAAATATTTACTTTTGGTTCTAAACTATTAATTTTTTTCTGTGCCTTTCTAAAAATAAAACCTCTAAGCATCTTGACTTTCTCCTTATTTTCTAATTTCTCTATCCTGGCTCCTATTTACCCATTTCAGGTATCCCCAGATAAAATCATCAATTTGGCCGTCTAACACAGCTTCAGCATTATGATTTTCAATGCCGGTTCGGTGGTCTTTTACTAATAAGTAAGAATGAAGAACATAAGATCGAATCTGTGAACCCCACTCTATCTTTCGTTTCTTGCCTTTCATATTATTAAGTTCATTTTGTTGTTCTTGTTCTTTTAATTCAAATAATTTCGCCTTTAAAACCTTAAAAGCAGTATGTTTATTTTGATGCTGTGACCGCTCATTCTGACAACTAACTACTATCCTCGAAGGAATATGAGTAATCCTTACAGCAGAATCTGTTACATTAACATGTTGGCCGCCGGCTCCTGAAGCCCGATAAGTATCTATTCTTATCTCTTGCGGTTTAATATCAATATCTATATCTTCTTCTACCTCTGGAATAATATCAACTGAAGCAAAAGAAGTATGCCGGCGCCGGCTAGAATCAAAAGGAGAAATCCTGACTAATCTATGAACACCTCTTTCTGATTTCAATAAACCATAAACGCGTACACCTTCAATAAAAAAGGTAATACTTTTTATTCCAGCTTCATCTCCTTGAACTTGATTAGCTACTTTCAAATTAAAACCTTTTTCTTCAGCCCAGCGAAAATACATCCTAAACAGCATTGCAGCCCAATCGCAGGCTTCTGTACCTCCAGCCCCAGAATTAATTTCAACTATTGCATCAGCTTGATCAAATTTAGTTGAAAAAAAAGTTTTCAATTCAAGCGCTTTATATTTCTTTTCTATTCCTTTTAACTCCTGGCTAATCGCTGCCTCAAGTGAGTTATCTTCCATATTAATAAACTCTGCCAATTCATTAAGTTTATTATTTAAATAGTTCCACTCACCAACATCAGTTTTAAGGCTTTTTAGTTTTTTAACTGTTTTAGTTGAAGAACTATTATCTTGCCAAAAACTTGGTTTTGCCATCTTATCTTGCAGTACTTTCATCTCTTCTTTTTTTTCTTCTATTTTTAATATTTTCTTTAGGTCTGCAACACCTTTTTTTAAGGTTAAAACTTTACTTTTTAAATTTTCCATATAAATATTTACTTTTGTTTAAACCTAGATAAGATTTTTATTGCGGAGCTCTATTTCTAGATCCTCTCTTTGATCTGAATATTCTAAAGCTGTTTGACTGGTTATCTTGTTTGATTCCACCAGCTCTAGGAGTGATTGGTTAAATGTTCTCATTCCATAGATATCTCCGGAAGCTATGTATTTAGGAATCTCCCAAATTTTATTTTCTCTTATCAATCTTGATATAGAAGGGCTCAAAACCATTGATTCATAAGCGGGTATAAGTCCTTGGTCTTTTCTGGGAAGTAACCTTTGTGAGACTACACCTTTTAGTAACGTAGAAAGTTGGCTGATTATTAAATTATGTTGATGAGGCGGAAAAAAATTTATTATTCTTTGTATAGTTGAAGAAGCATTTATGGTATGAATCGTAGAAAAAACTAAAACTCCTGTTTCAGCCGCTGTCAAAGCCGCATAACAAGTTTCAGCATCTCTAATATTACCTATGAATATTACATCCGGTGAATGAAGCGCAAACTGTTTTAAGGCTTCTTGATAATTTCTTACATCTTTACCAATTTCTCTTTGGTTTATGATTGATTGATTATCCTTAAAAGTAAATTCCACCGGCTCCTCTATAGTAAGAATATGGTAGCCCAAATTATTATTTATATATTCTAACATGGTAGCTATAGTGGTTGATTTTCCCGAACCAGTCGCCCCGGTCAAAAGAACCATACCTCTGCGTTGGTTAGATAAATTAGTTAATATTTCAGCAGGCAAATTTAACTCTTTGAAACTATTGAATTTTAAATTAATTTTACGAATTACAATCGCCGGGGTATTTCTCTGGAAAAAAATACTTATCCTAAAACGCCAATCCCCCTTATACCAAAGAGTAAATTCACAATTTTTTTTACTTTTTAGGTCTTCTTTGGCTTGTGTGTCAGGTAGTTTTTTTATTAAGTTATTTACTTCCTCTAATTTTATTTCTCTATCCCCAATTGAAGTAACTTTATTGTCTATCCTGGCTTTAAGAGGGCTGCCTGCTCTTATAAACAAATCAGAAGAATTTTTCTCTATCATTGTCTCAAACATATTATCTATATCCATAAAGCTACTCCTTTATCTGTTGTTTTTTGGGCGAGGACAAGCCTCGCCCCTACATTATTACTCCTGACATTTTATCACATCTTCTAGCTCTTTCTCAAATTTTATTAATTTTTCTTTTTCTGCGGCGGATAAGATGATAATTATGAGCAAATCTATGTGCCTCATCCCTAACTCTTTGTAGCAGCTGTAATCCAGGATTATCTTTATTAAGGGCTTTAGATTTATTTTTATCAGGCAGCCAAATTTCTTCATTACGCTTAGCTAATCCAATTAAGGCAATCTCTATCCCTAACCCTTTTAAAATCTTTTCTGCGCTCGTTACCTGTCCTTTACCGCCATCAATTAGAATCAAATCCGGTAGCTGTTTTTTCTCATCTTTTAAGCGGGAATACCTTCTTAGAACAACTTCTTGGATTCTTTTACAATCATCAACATTTCCTACTTTTTTTATTAAAAAACGGCGGTAATTACTCTTATCAGAAACTGCATCTTTAAATACAACCACCGAACCGGTGGCATCATTTTTCCCTAACGCAGAAACATCAATACCTTCAATTAATAAAGGCAATTTAGGCAACTCCAAGCTTCTTTTCAAAGCCAACAACTGATGCAAGCGAGGTTTACCTTTATAAATATTTTCAATAGCATAGATTTTATCTCTAATCTTACTAGCTTGCTCAAACTTTTTTAAAGAAGCTAATCTTTCCATCTTTTTTTTATAAACAGAAATTAACTCGGATCTTTTTCCCTTTAATATTTTTTTTATTGCTTTAATATTCTCATTATATTCTACCGCCGTAACTTTTTTATCACATGGGCCCGGACATAATCCTATATAGTAATATAGGCAAAGCCTTTTTTTGCCTTTCTTGGCCTGCCTTTTAGGTGACCGGCAAGAACAAAAAGGAAATATTTTTCTAATCAGCTTTAGAGCTTCCTTGAGTGATCTAGCATCTGTGTAAGGCCCAAAAAAATAACTATTTTTTTTATTTCTTGGCCTTGAAATAAAAACACGGGGATATTTTTCCTTAGTAATTTCTACATAAGGATAACTCTTATTATCTTTTAAAGAAATATTATATTTTGGTTTTTTTTCTTTGATTAAAGCAGCTTCTAGAATTAAAGCTTGCTGAGGATTTTCACATTTTATATAATCAACATTTTTTACTTTTTCAACCAACATTTTATTCTTACCTGAAGGTTTAAGATTAAAATAAGTTGCTACTCTTTTTTTTAAAGAAGTTGCTTTGCCAACATATAAAATACTGCCCCTTTTTGATTTCATAATATATACTCCTGGGGCACTGGGAAGTTTTTTTATTTTTTCTTTAATATCCATCGCCAGGCTAACTCCACTTGTTTTATCTTTAAAAAATATCCTCCCAAAAGAAAGATTGCTAACCCAACACCTAATATAGTTGCCATCTTCACGTATTTATTATACAGAAATATCTGCCAAATAAAAAAAGATGCCAACCCATGTATCAAGCTTAAAACCAAAACTTTAATAAAATAACTTTTGGTATCTTGCCAAGGGATAGCTCCTATCTTTTCCTTTAATAGATGAAAAAGCAAGAAAAAGTTAAATATAGCTGCCAGGCTGCTGCCTAAAGCCACCCCTCCAACTCCTAGAGGAAATATTAATATTCCACTTAAGACTATATTAACCAAAAGAGCCAAACCAGCGCTTTTTGCCGGAGTTTTTGTATCAGCTAAAGCATAAAAGGTACTTACCATCAACTTTATCCCACAAAAAAATAATAAACCAAAAGAATAGAAAAAAAGCACCGCTGAAGTAATATTTAAAGAATGTAAATCAAACTCTCCCCTGCCAAAGACAACACTAATTATTCCTCTAGGTATAAAAAGAAAAACTATGGTAATAGGTAAAACAAAAAAAATAAGGTTCTGAAAAGAAAAAACTAAAAGTTCCTTGAACTTTTTTAAGTCTTTCTCTTTATGATAAAAAGATAAGTCTACCAGCACCACCCGCGAAAGCGATAAAATAACAATGGCGAAAGGAAATTGAATCAGCCGATTTGCATAATATATAGAAGCCAATGCCCCTTGGCCAACAATAAAAGTAAGTGAAGAAAATACTGTATCAACAAAAACAGTTAGATGGTAGATAAGGCTTGAAAACAAGCGGCCAACAAAAAGTTTAAACATTTTAATAATTTGGCTATTACCTAAAGCTTCCGTCAAATTAAATTTAAGCCTAAACCCGCGTCGGTATACAGCCAAAAAAGCAAACAACAATTGACACACCCCGCCAGCAAGCACAGAAAAAACTAAAACCTTAACCCCAAGTGCCCTACCAAACAATAAAATGCCCCCGATAAAACAAAAATTCAAAAAAATGGGAGAAATAGCTGGAATAAAAAATCTTTTATAAGCATAGAGTATAGATATAAAATTTGAAGTTAATCCGATTAAAAACAAATAAAAAAAAGTAATTTGGCTAAAAGATACCGCTAGATTAAATTTATAGGTTTGAGCTATAAATCCGGGAGCAAGCAACATTACAAAATATTTAGCAAAAATGATCCCAAATAAAGTAAACAATAAAAGGAAAAAACTTAATACACAGATTAAATCTTGGCCAATTTCTAATATTTTTTCTTTATCTTTCCGATATGAAGATAGCACCGGAGTGGCCACTGAATCAGAAAATCCTTCAGCAAAAATACTTCTAAAAAGGTTAGGAAGGCGAAAAGATACTAAAAATGCTTCTAATCCAGCTGAAGTGCCAAAGAAGCTTGCAATCAAAATATCTCGAATAAACCCAAAAACACGAGATAGCAAAGTTCCCGAGCCCATCAAACTACTATTTTTGGCAATTTGCTTAAACATTTAAAAAATACTTGACAGTTTGCGCCAATTTCTATACAATCTTTTCACTTAACAAAGGGGGAATTATGCCACAAAGAAGAGCAGCAGAAAAAGCGCTTAGACAAAATGAACGAAAAAGAAAAAGAAATCGTAAAATTAAACAAGAAGTTAAATCTACCTTGAAGTCTTTTCGAAAATCTTTAGAAAAGAAAGATTCTGATACCAGCAATAAAGATCTCCAAAAAGCTTACAAGGCATTAGATAAGGCCGCTTCTAAAAAAATAATCCATCCTAATAAAGCAGCCCGAAAGAAAAGCCGCCTGGCTCGTAATTTAGGTAAATAACTTAATTAAAAGTCTCTCTATCAAGATACGTATATCAATATTACTTTGCTTTAGGGCTCTATCTGCTTGCCAAAGTTGATTAAAAGCTTCCTCTTGATTATCAGAATTTTTAAGATATGAAAACTTAGCTATAATTAATCCCAAAATTTGAGGAGCAATTTTATTACTTTTAGTTTTTGAACTTAGTAGCTCTTCAAGAATAAACAAGCAGGAACTTAAATTGTTTCTATATAATTGGTTTCGGAAATCTTCTATACTAATTTCAGCAGGAAGAGCTCTCTCATTATATCTTTTGCTATTTTTTATAATATATTTAAAAAGAGAATCCGAAGCTATTTTTTTCTTTTTTCCTAAAGAAAAATAAGGTATTTCTGATTCAAAAATTATATAATTATAATTTAGTATTTTTTGGATATTCTCAAAAAGAAATTTTCGGATAGGTTTAGATAAACTGATAAAATCTTTAATTAAGACTACTTTTTTCTTTTGAAAAGATAAGGTAAAAACCAAGTCTTTAAAAGAATCTAAGTTGATATCCCCAGCGTATAAAGTCACTGCCCGAAGCCTAGACTTTTCGCCTGTAAATATATCCCTTTTAATATTATTTATAATTTTTCGCCGCTGGGTAAGACTGCCACCACTTACAAGATATGTCTTAAATTTTTCCCCTACCATGTTTCAACAACTGCTTCGGTTATCCTGCGCGCTGTATCATCAATCAGCTCGGCTTGAGCAGCTACTTCACTTTTACTGTTGGGGCCAGTTAGAAAAAAACTTGCCTGGCCAACAACATTTTTTTCTTGGAGAATTTCTCCTTCTGAACTAATCAGTTTCATCTTTACATGCAGGCGTAATCTCTGTTCTTCTGGGTCATCACTGTCGGTATATCTAAGGGTTTGACGCTTATAATCAGTTACTTGACACTCCAATTTAAGTGCACCTTCAGACTTGCTGACAACATTTAAATTACTTTGAATATTAAATTCCGAAACTAATCTGTTGGTTAGCCTATCTTCAATTAATTTAGGGTAGGCAGTGTAACCGGAATATTTTCTGCTCTCTGAAGTTATATTTATTTTATTAACAACAGGCGTAATTCTTATCTTATTTTCTTTATATTTATAGCCTTTAGTCGAATATCCACAACCGGCTAAAGCTATTAAACATACCAATAATAACTTATAACTTCCCGGTATTTTTTTATTTATACTGTTGTTTAAATTAAACATAAATTTTATTTAGATTCTGGTAAATTGTCTAATTCTTCAAGTACCTGTTTAGCCTTTTGATAATAAATAGTATCTGGGTATTTTTTAATAACTTTTTCAAGATAAATTTTTGCACTTTCCGGGCGGTTTTGTTTTTTGTAAAATAGAGCAATCTCAAATATTTTTTCAGCCTCTTTGCTGCGTAACTTAGCTAATTGCTCCTCTGCTTCTTTAGATATCTTTGCCTCAGGATGCTCCTTTATAAAATCATCTAAGCTTTGAGTAGCTTTTTTAAGATAAGATGCATCATAATCAGCCCCGGGAAAAGCTTGGGCTGTCGCTAATGCTAATTGATACTTTGCCGGAGTTGCCCAACGGCTATCTGAATAATCATCAATTACTTTTTGAAATGCCTCTCTTGCTTCTTTAAAGCGGCTTAGCTGAAGAAAAATTACTCCTAATTTATATTGAGCCCGCGAAGCATATTCAGAATAAGGAGTTTCTTCGACAATACTTTGAAATATCTGAACTGATGGATGGTTGACAAAATCATATATGGAAATCCCTAATAATTTTTTATTTTCGCGATTTAAAAAATACTCACCAATATTATATTCTCTTTCTACAACTTCATTAATTCTTTTACTATTAGGATAACTTTGAATTACTTTTTCAAAAGCTAAGTAGGCTTCAAAAGGTTTATCTAATTCTTCTAAAGTTATGCCCAAGTAATATTGGGCTTCTGGGGCTTCCTTTGAATCCGGATAGTTAACAAGAAGCTTTTTAAATTCCTTATAAGCTCTTTTGAAATCACCTTTTTTAAAAGATTTGATAGCTTCTTTATATTGAAGAGTTGGAGTTGCTAATGCTGAATACTCAGGATTTTTCCATTTTTGCGTTTTTGGAGACCAAATCCAAAACGGATAAGCCTCCAGGCAAACAAAAGTAAATAAAAGTAAAAAAGTGAGTTTAATCATAAAGAAAATATATCAGAACCGGCTACCTTTGTCAATCTATATGCAAAAACCAAAAAAATTCCCACCTGCGCAGTGAGTGGGAAATAATTATTAAATAATAGTTTTCTTTTCCCAACATATGAACTCAACAACCCTTGGCAAGCGGGCATTTGGAGAGCAGGCCTGTCAAGAATCCGCTGGTGTGAATTATTAGAATCTAATTATGATGAGCTTTTTCTAATCTTTCTGCCACCCATACTTTGATAATGGATTGACGAGGGACACCAAGACGTTTAGCTTCTCTATCTAAAAAGTGAATCATCCATAAAGGAAAATCAACATTTACTCTTTTTTGTTTTTGTTCAGACCTTCTGGCTTTTGACATTTTAAGATACTTTGATATATCTTTTCCTTCTTCAAATTTTTTATCAAAATTTTTAGCTTTCATAAATTTCAACCTCCTCTGGCCGAGACCGACGTACTGAAATAATTCTTATTTTTTCATTTCTATAGGTAACAACTCCTGACCAAGCTTTATCAGAAATATAGCCAACTACTAAAAATCTAGGCTCATCACTTGTTTTAGCCGGAATTTCTATTAAATTAGGATCTTCCCATAAGGCTTGTGCCTCTATGAAATCAATCCCATGTTTTTTCTTATTTGCTTTGCTTTTACTGATATCAAATTCAAATTCCACAGTATATTTAATATACCATATCTATACCTTTTTGTCAATATTTTTTATTTTTTGATTCTAACAACTCTTATCCGGAATCCCCCTAACAGTGCGATAAAGGGGACGTTTCCCTTGTTTATAACCGATTGTAATTCAATGGATTATGAAGGTAAATTTCCTAAACAAAGGAATTGCCATAGCGGAAAACATCTTTTTATAAGCTATTGAGCATCAGATGGTTATGCAAGAGGGAAACGTCCCCTAGGTGTGAAGGTTTTTAAAAGCTAGATATATAGATTTTCGGTTTAAGAATAAAATTATTAAGGTAAATAAAAGAAAATAATAGAAAAAGATAG
>JAIPHQ010000009.1 GCA_021735115.1 Candidatus Omnitrophota bacterium | reverse complement strand
ATAAGCAAAGAAAAAGAAAAGAAAGAAGATGAAAAAGGAACAGTTCCTTATCCTAAACCCAGGCCAGAGGTAATTTTAGGAACGACTACTAAGGTAACTACAGGTTGCGGTAATTTATACGTTACTTTAAACCAAGATGAAAACGGCAATTTTTTTGAAGTATTTACTCAAATGGGTAAAGCTGGTGGTTGTGCGGCTTCTCAACTTGAAGCTGTAGGAAGGTTAGTCTCGCTTGCCTTGCGAGGGGGGATTGATATAAAGGTCATAGTTGAACAACTCAAGGGTATTAGGTGTCCTTCTCCTTCTTGGGATAAAGGTAAAAAAATATTTTCGTGTTCAGATGCTATATCAAGGGTGCTTGAAAAGCGAGGATTGGACCAGAAAGATAAGATTAAAGTTGAAACTATTACTTCATCAGAAAAATCTGTTCCCCAGCCGCAAAAAGAAAAAGTAAAAGTTAAAAAAGCTTCACATAATGTAAATGTAGTAGGAGTTTGTCCAGATTGTGGATTTGCTTTGCGGCATCAAGAAGGTTGCCTTATTTGTGATGCATGCGGCTATTCGAAGTGCTAATTAATCTGCTTCCCACCTTTTTAATATGAAACCAGAAGAAAAGATTATTGATTATTTTACTGTTTTAAAGTCTAGAGAAATAATAGGCTCTTCTTATATTTTTATTGGTGATCAACCTTTGATTATCAGCCGATTAATAAAACTGATAAATTGCACCGAAGATATTCAATTTTGCAATCAATGTTGGAGTTGCATGAGAATTGATGACGGCCATCATCCGGATTTATTAGTCGTTGAGCCAGATCCAGTAAATATAAAGATCAATCAAATAAGAGAAGCAATACGGTTTTTATCGCGGAGAAGTTTCTATTCACCAAAAAAAACCTTAATTATAAAAGATGCTCAAAAGTTGACCGATCAAGCTGCTAATTTATTTTTAAAAACTTTAGAAGAAGCGCCGAATAATTCTTTTATTGGCCTTGTCTGTCCTAAGCTAGAAGATATTTTACCAACGATTATTTCTCGGTGTCGAAAAATATATCTACCTTATTCTAAAACTAAATTGGCAAAATCTAAAGAAGAAATAAAAAACATATTAAGGAGTGGTTACTCCGGCCCAAGTAAAAGAAAAGATTTTTCTTTATTTTTGGAGAGTCTTATTATATTATTACATAACCAATTAAAAAATAATGTAGGATATAATAGCAATTACCAAGCAGATAGTTTGACTTTAGATTTAAATTTCAAAGAAGCTGTTATTGCTTTGGAGGATCTATTTAAGGTTTATGACGCTGCTGGTACTGTTAATGTAAATTTAGCTCTAAATTTAATTAAAATGAGGTTAAGATGCAATTAATATTGGTAAGATTAAGAGAAGCCGGACAATTGACTACTTATAAAACAGATTTATACCTAAAGGTCCATGATTATGTTGTAGTAGAGGCTGACCGAGGCACTGATTATGGAGAGGTGTTAGAGATAAATGATATACAACATTTTTTTCCTTCCAAAAAAGCTGGCAGTTATAAAAATATTATCAGAAAAATGTCAGAGCAGGATAAAAAGCTACTTAAAACTAATTGGAAAGAAGCAGAAGATGCGATGAAGCTTTGTCAACGAAAAATAAAAGATTACAATCTGGCCATGAAATTGGTAGATACAGAATATTCATTTGATAAGAAAAAACTTATCTTTTATTTTATTTCTGACAAAAGAGTTGATTTTCGTGAGCTAGTTAAAGAATTGGCAAAAGTTTTTAAAGTAAGAATTGAGATGCGTCAAATTGGAGCTCGGGATGAAGCTAAATTGTTTGGAGGTTTTGGGCCTTGTGGACAAAAATTATGTTGTTGTCGATTTTTGAAAAATTTTGAACCAGTTACTATGAAAATGGCAAAACTTCAAAAGCTTCCTTTAGGCTCAGGGAAAATTTCTGGAATATGTGGAAGGCTTATGTGCTGTCTTTCTTATGAACATAAAATTTATAAAGATTTATCTAAGAATCTTCCCAGGGAAGGACAGAAAATTACCACCAAGCAAGGTAAAGGTAAAGTAATTTCAGTTAATGTGTTAAAAAAAATTGTTTACCTAGAACTTGAAGATAATAGAATAGAGAAAGTACAGTTTTAAAAATGAAAAAATTTTATTTAACTTCACCTATCTATTATGTAAATGCTAGTCCTCATATTGGGCATGCTTATACAAATATTATTTGTGACTCTATGGCTAGGTTTAGACGGATAAAAGGTGAAGATGTATTTTTTCTTACCGGTACTGATGAACATGGAGAAAAAATTCAAAAAGCAGCTAATGAAGAAGGTGTTGCTACTAAAAATTTTATTGATGCTAAGGTAGATATTTTCAAACAACTCTGGCCAAAACTTAATATATCTTATGATTTTTTTGTCCGTACTAGTTGGGAAAAACACATTAAGGTTGTAAAGACTGTTATAGAAAAGCTTTATAAAAAGGGAGATATCTATAAATCAAAATATAATGCTTTTTATTGTATTGGTTGTGAAACTTTTTGGACTAAATTACAGCTTAATGATGGGAATACATGTCCTGAGTGTGGGCGTAAAACCGAAAAAATTCAGGAAGAAAATTATTTCTTTAAATTATCTAAATATGAATCTTGGTTTAAGGAATATTTAAAAAATAACCCTAAGTTGATTCAGCCTAAAATCCGTTATAATGAAGTAAAAGGGTTTTTAGACAACCATCCTTTAACGGATTTATGTATATCGCGTCCTAAAAAAAGAATTTCTTGGGGGATAGAACTACCCATAGATCAAGAATACATTGTTTATGTTTGGTTTGACGCCTTAATTAACTATATCAGCGGGATAGGGTATGGGTTTGATCAAGAAAAGTTTAATAGTTTTTGGCCGGCAGATATTCATTTTATTGGTAAAGACATTTTAAGGCATCATGCAATTTTTTGGCCAATAATGTTAAAAGCTTTAGATCTTGAAATTCCCAAGTCTATTTTTGCTCATGGATGGTGGAAGATAAAAGAAGAGAAAATATCTAAATCAAAGGGAAATATTGTAAATCCTTTTGAATTGGTAGATCAATTAACAAATTTATTGGGTGGGGATCAGGCCTTAGCTGCTGATGCTTTTCGCTATTTCTTAATGCGTGAGATACCCATAGGAGCAGATGGTAATTTTTCATTTAAAGCTTTGATAAGCCGTATTAATTCTGATCTGGCTAATGATTTGGGAAACCTTGTTTATCGCACTCTTAATATGGCTCAGAAATATAATGCGGGAAAAATTGAAGCTATTAAAAAAGATATACCTTCTGAATTTAAAGAAAGCCTTGCTAAGATAGAAAAATATTATGATAACTTTATGATTGAAGGTGAATTTTGTAAGGCTTTAGACAATCTTTTTGAATTAATTAGCATTATCAATAAATATATTGAAGACACTAAGCCATGGAATTTAAAAAAAGAACAAAAAGAAAAAGAACTGTCTTATTTTCTTTATACTGTTTGTGAAGGGATAAGGATTATTTCAATATATCTTTACCCAATCATGCCAAAGACAGCTCTCTCGATTCAAAAGCAATTAGGTATAGAAGATATTTCGTTTTCCACTCAAGAAGCTAAATGGGGTAATTCAGATATTTTTTTAACAAAAAAAGAAAAACCACTTTTTCCCAGGATTGATGTTAATTGATGCGCATTGTCATCTAAATTCGTTAACAGATAATATCAGTCTAAAGGTTGCTAATTGGTTTAAGGCCTCTGGGCATAAGCTTGTTGATTCAAGTATAGATCTTAAGACTAGCCAGAAATCTATACAATTATCAAGAAAATATTCTTTTGTTTATAATTCATTAGGTTTTCATCCTTTTTTCTATGATGATTTTTCAAATGAAATTTATCGAAAGTATAAAGAATTTTTAAAAGTTAATGATAAAATTGTTGCTTTAGGAGAAGTTGGCCTAGACTATAAAGCAAAAATGCCACTCAACCGACAAGAAGAGATATTTAAAAGGTGGGTGGAGCTGGCAAAAGAAAATAATATAACCATATTAATCCATCACCGCCTTAATAAAGAGAGTTGGTATAGTAATAAATATCCAAATCATCCCAGAATTTTAGCTATTTTAGACCAGTATTTTTCTAATTATCAAAACATAGTTTTCCATTGCTTTTCTTATTCTTTTGAATTTTTACAGCAAATAATTGATAAAGGCGGTTTCGTTTCGTTTTCTCTTAATTTGTTGAGAAAAAATAAAAAAATTATTGATTCATTAAAAAAATGCCCCTTTGACAATTTACTTCTAGAGACAGATTCTCCTTACATGAAAATTGGGGCTGAAAAATCTACTCCTTTAGATATAGAATCAGTTTATTCTTATGTAGCAGAGCTAAGAAATATATCTAAAAATGAACTTGAGGATAGAATTTTTTTAAATGTGAAAAAAATTTTTAAAAAAATAAGGTAAAAATGCATTCACTAAAGTTTAAAAATAATAAATTGTTTTATCTTGATCAAACAAAGCTTCCCAAAAAAGAGGTTTGGCAGAATTGTTCAACAATTAAATCTGGTTGGAAAGCTATAAAGAATCTTAAAGTAAGAGGAGCTCCATTGATTGGAGTTTTTGCTGCCTACTGCATCTGCATACATTTAAATAAACTTTCTCCAAAAAAAACCCTTTTCTTAAAACAATTAAAAAAATCCCTTAAATATCTTGAATCGGCTCGGCCTACTGCAGTAAATTTATTTTGGGCTTTAGATAGATTAAATAAGGTTAGCTTACAGAGCAAACAAAAAGAAGTTGAGAAGATAAAAAAAGATATAGTTAAAGAGGCTAAACTTATCCATCGACAAGACATAATGACATGTAAACATATTGCAAATTATGGCGTGAGCCTAATAAAAAAGAATGAAACTATCCTAACTCATTGTAATACAGGGTTTTTGGCTACTTCTGGCCAAGGAACGGCTTTAGGAGTAATTTTTAAAGCTAAAGAACAGGGGAAAAATCCTACGGTTTATATTGACGAAACTCGGCCTCTTTTGCAAGGAGCACGTCTGACCGCCTGGGAATTAAACAAGAAAAAGATAAAATCATTTTTAATTACCGACAATAGTGCTGCATTTTTGATGCAGAATAAACAAATAGATAAAATTTTTGTGGGGGCTGACAGAATAACAGCTTCAGGAGATACAGCAAATAAAATTGGTACTTATAATTTAGCTATTTTAGCTAAATATCATAATATTCCTTTTTATATTGTAGCTCCTTGGAGCACCTTTGATCTAAGCTTAAAAAAAGGAAGCGACATAGTGATTGAAAAAAGAGGCCAAAAAGAAGTAAAAGAAGTATTAGGAAAGGTTATTATTTGTCCTAAAGAAACAAAAGCAGTTAATTTTGCCTTTGATATAACTCCGTCTAAACTAATTAAAGCAATAGTGACTGACAAAGGGATAATTTATCCACCTTATAAAAAAAATATTAAAAAATTGATTAAATGACAATAACTTCAAAATCCACCTATCAAACAAGGTCCTTTGGCAAGAATTTTTCTGCTATAATAAAAAAACAAGACATTCTATTGTTAAAAGGGCAATTAGGTGGCGGTAAGACTACTTTTGTAAAAGGCTTGGCTGAAGGCCTAGGCTATAAAGGGAAAGTTCTAAGTCCTTCTTATACTTTGGTAAGAAGGTATAAAATTAATAAAATAGTTATAAATCATATAGATTTATACCGGCTTGATAAAAAAAGTTTAGGTTCTATAGATATGGAAGAATATTTATACGATGAAAACGCTATATCTATTGTTGAATGGGGGCAAAAATTAGAGCCTTATTTAGATAAATATTTAATTGTAAAATTTTCATTTTTAGATATGGAAAAAAGAAAATTATCCATTTCTCAAAAAGGTTACAAGAAGGACAAACTTAAGAATTTATGAATATATTATCGATAGATACATCTTCAAATTTTTTATCTTATAGCATTAGAAAAGATAATAATCTTATCTATCAATATAACCGAATTATTGACAAAGGTGCATCGTCACTTATTAGTAAGTTAGAGGAAACTTTTAAAAAGATGTCGATGCAGATAAAAGATTTTGATCTTTTTGTAATTGGATCAGGCCCAGGATCGTTTACCGGTTTACGTATTTCTTTTGCTGTGGTTAAAGCTTTTGCTTTAGCTGCAAATAAGCCTGTTTTTTGTCAAAATAGTTTTTTTGCTTGTGCTTATCCTTTCAGGGAAAAGGAAGAAAAAATTGCTGTTATTGGTGATGCCAAAAAAAATCTTGTTTATACTGGGCTTTTTATATCAAACCAAAAGGGATTAAAACAAAAATCTAAAATTAAACTTATGAAACTAAAAGATTGCCTGCAAAAGGCAAGCGGGTATTTATTTGTAACTTATGATTCTCACTTGCGTAAAAAGGCTAAGGCATTAGAAAAAAATGTTAGATTCTGTGAAAAAAATATATATCCCCGAGCTAAATATTTGGTTCGGGGTAATAATTTTGATAAAATAGATTATAAAAAATTAAAAAAAGTAAAACCATTGTACCTACATTCAATAGATTGCCAGGTAACAAAAAAAAGCAGGTAAAAATATGCACCGAAAAGTTTGGGTTGATATTGATTTAGGAGCACTTTCTGAAAACCTCAAAAAAGTCAGAAAGTTTGTGGGTGATTCAGTAAAAATTGTTGCTATCTTAAAACAATCTGCGTATGGACATGGGCTTATTCCTGTAGCCCGAAGGCTTTATCAAGAAGGTATAGATTATTTTGGGGTAGGCAGTATCAATGAAGCAATACAGCTTAGAGAAGATGGATATCGCGGCCAAATCCTTCTTCTTAGTGTTGTCTCAAAGGAATTAGCTCCGTTTTTTATTCGCTTTGGGATAACTCCCACAGTTATAGAAGACGATTTCGCTCAAGAGTTGAGTTATCAGGCAGCAAAAATAAAAAAGGTTATTCCGGTTCATGTAAAAGTAGATACAGGGATGGGGCGTTTAGGTTTTTATCCGGACCAAATATATTCTTTTGTCGAAAAATTAAAAAAGCTTGATTTTATTTCCTTAGAAGGTATCTATACTCATTTTCCTGTAGCTGATACAAACCTTAGTTTTACTCAGCAGCAATTAAAAATTTTTCAAGATTTAATAAAAAAATTAAAAGAAAAAGGTATAGATTTTAAATATTATCATAGTGCTAATAGCCTTGGTGTAGTTAACTATCCTGATTCATACCTTAATATGGTAAGGCCAGGCCTTATTCTTTATGGAGTAAAATCTCATCAAGATTTAGAAATAGAACTAAAACCTGTATTAAGTTTCAAAGCAAAAATAATTTTTATTAAGGAAGTATCCCAAGGTAAAACTGTTGGTTATGGGGCTGATTTTGTTGCGAAATCTAACCGGAGAATTGCTACTGTATCTGTAGGTTATGCTGATGGTTATCCTTGGGCCTTGTCTAATAAGTCTCAAGTATTAATTAAGGGAAAATTATTTAATATAGCAGGAAGAGTATGTATGGATCATATAATGATAGATTTAGGAAATGATAAAGAAATAAAAAAGGAAGATACAGTAACTTTAATCGGTAAAGAAAAAGATAAGCAAATAACAGCAGAAAATTTAGCCGCCTGGGCCCAAACTATTCCTTATGAAATAGTAACCTGCATATCTAAAGAGATACCCCGCCACTATATAAATACTTAATTTAACGAGTCAAAATTAAACCGGTTATTCCTATGCTTAAGAAAAAAAGTGGCGCTAGCCAAGCTGAAAAAAACGGGAGGATTAATCCGGATTTTCCTAGAGCTATACTTATTGAATCAGTCAATGAATATACTAGCGAAAAAATAAGTCCAATTCCAACTGCGGCAAAGGTAGCTTTTCTTTTTCGAATTTCAAGAGCGATGGGTAAAGAACCTATAATTAAAAATAAATGAGAAAAGGGGAAGGCAATTTTTTTATAAAAATCGATTTTTAAATTTTTTAATAGTTTTCCTGCGGTAACCTTTTCTAGATTATTGATTTGTTTTCCTAATTTTACAAGTGGAGTAAATTCAATAAACATACTTTTTTCAAAAGCTAGTTCTTCTGGTTTTTTCGATAAAGGGATTATGCTTTCTTCTATAACAATAGGAACATTTTTGAGTCGTGTGGTGCTCTCTAAAGTAGATTCTATTAAATTATAACCTACCCATTTTCCATCTAAATATTTTGCTGATTTACAATGGGTTTTTTTTAAAAGATTACCTTCTGTATTTTGTTCAAAAATTATGATGTTTTTCATTTCTTTTTCTTTTGGCAAAAAAGTTTCGATAAAAAAAATAAATCTTTGTGAAATAAAAGCTAAATTTCTTATTTCAGATTTTTTAGTTTCTTTTTCAATATATTGTTTTTTAATACTTTGTGCTTGAGATTGTGATTGTATAAGTACTTTTTCTTGGAGGAAAAAGATAAAACAGGAAATAAAAATTGCTAAAAAGATAGCCGGATAAGCTATCCTTAAGCTGCTTATTCCTGAAGTGCGAATGGTTATTAATTCATTATTTTTACCAAAATTGCTATAGGTATATAACACGCTCATTAAAAGAGCCAAGGGGCTTACTCGCAAAATTATAAGAGGGAGAAGATAGATATAATATCTAACAATAACAAATAGGGGAGGGGTATTTTTTAATATATCTGAAAGCGTAGAGAAGATATCTATTAGTATATGTAATCCAGTAAATAAAAGGAATATAAAAAAGTACGAAAGGATAATATTTTTTAAGATATATTTATCTAAAATGCGCATATTTATAGAAGAGAAAGATGCCAATTAAAATTATTATTATGTTGGGTAGCCACATGGCTAAAGGAGGAGGCAGCATATGATATTCAGTCAAAGTTTCACCAAAAAGAAAAAGAAGATAGTAAGCACCTGCAGTTATAGCTGCTATTATAAAATTTATTGATTTTTCTCTATGTTTTATGGTCATTGAAATTCCAAATCCCAAGATTACAAATGCAATTGGAGAAAAGGAAAAACTTATCCTCCGGTGAAATTCAGATAAAATCTCTGCTGGTACACTTGACTCTGCCTTTCTGTGAGTCTTTTTCTTAAAACTGTTTATTTTCTCTTGTAATTCTTCTAGGCGCATATCTTTAGGTTTTTTTTGAACTACTTCTTCTTTTTCTTCTTGTATTGGTAAATCCATAAAAAATCGTCTGAAATTTAATCGATATGGGCCGGTTTCACTATCAGAGTTGGATATGTCACGAAAACCTTGTTCTAATTTTATTTTTAATATGTTTTTATCTATAATAAATTTACCTTTTTTTGCAAAAGTTATTTCGGTTATATCTTCTTTTTTATCTGTTTTATATATGTAAACGTTTTTTAAATCTTGATTATTTTTATCAGTTACATATAGAATATGATTTTCAAATTCATCCAGGAAAACTCCGGGTTCTATTAAAGCGGGTAAATTTTTAGAATAGGTAGTTTTTAATTGAGTGTGATAACGAAAATTAGTATCTGGGATAACCTTACTTTTTAAAAAAAGCAAGAAAAGAGAAAAAATAAAAGCAATCAATAAAAACATTGAAAAAATCTTAATAGTTGATATTCCGGAACTTTGTATAGCTACTAATTCATTATCTACGACTAGTCTTCCTATAGTTAATAAAAGTGCAAACAAAAAAGCTAAAGGGATAGTATATTCTGAAATTCTAGGGGCTATAAAGTAAAAAACATTTAATGCAGATAAAACCGGAATACCTTTGTTGATTATCATATCTGTTATCTTATAGAGGCTGCCTCCTAAGAAAAAGATATTTACTGTTAAAAATGAAAACAGAAAAACTGTTAAGAATTCTTTTAAAATATAGGTTCGTAATATTTTCATTTTTTTAATTTTTTATGGTTTTAGCTAAAGTAAGTACAAAAATTTTATCTACACCTTTTTCGCCTAAAGATCGGCAGCATGTTGAAATTGTAGCTCCGGTTGTGAAAACATCATCAATTAGTAAAATATTTTTATTTGTAAAGTTTTCCTTTACTATAAATTTTCCTTTGACGTTTTCTTGTCGTTTTTTTGAGGAAAGCTTTGTTTGAGAATTCTCAGTATATTTTGAATGTATTATATCATTTTTTAAAGGTAATTGAAAATATTTTGCTATTTGTTTGGCCAATAACTCTGCTTGGTTATAGCCTCGTATTTTCATTTTATATGGGTGTAGAGGCACCGGGATAATAAAATCATAGTCTTGTGATTTAAATTTAGTGATTTTAAGTTGTTTGACCATAAAACGAGATAGAAAGCCAGCTAAATAGTCACAATGCTTGTATTTAAAAGAGTATATTAGGTTTTTGATCGGATTTTTATAATTACAGCTGCTGAGAACTGTTATTGTTTTTTTATAATTGCTATTGTTTATTTTTAGCTGGGTATAGCTAAAAGGAGGACCGAGAACCTTTATCTGTTTTTTACAAGAAAGGCAGAGATAGTTTTTAGTTGTCTTTTTCCCGCAATTAAAACAGATTGGTGGGAAAAATGTGTTTTTTAAGGTATTTATTAGAGTATTGGTTGAGTTTTTAAACATAAGATTATTGTATTTGCTTATTTGCGATCATACAAGAGAAAATTAAAGAATGTGCCCCTCAGCCTTTTTTTTATCCTTATTATATAGTATAATAACAATCACTGAAATACATGTAAGTCAAAGGTATTATGCTTTTAACTATTCTTTTAATCCTAATTTATTGGTTTGTTTTAGCACTTTTTTCCTTTTTTATGGGTGAAGGTAGTTATTTTTATGCAATTTTTCCTTCTGACTTTCAGAAGTTATTATTTCGTTTTATTGGCCTATTTTTTATCTTAGCCGGAAATTTATATTTATTGGCTAAAGCTAGAAAAAATACTCAAAAAGAAAAAACCGATAAAAGAGAGTCTAATATAACTGAAGATTGTCTTTCAACAAGAGATTTTGAACTTAATTATGCTGGAGAAAATGAAAAAGGTATTGAAAAAAATGTAAATCTTCAAGATAAACATTTTATTTATAAAGTTACCAATTCCATACTAAAGTTATCACTTAATAATATCTCTAAAATAGCTTTTATAAAACTAGCCCTTAATTTGATTATTTCTGAAAAGCATTTTATAGATAGTATTGGAGCAATGTTTTTTTTAGCTGGGGATCAACCTAATTTACTTGAACTTAAAGCTTTTTTTAATGTGCCTTCTCTTTTGCGTAAAGAATGTCAAAATATAAATTTTCAAAGATGTATTTGCGGAAAAGCTGCTCAAGATAAAATTATTCAATTTTCAACTAATCCTGAAGATTGTGCAATTCCTTCAAAAGAAGACTCTTTTAAACAACACAGCCATTACTGTGTGCCATTGATGTATCAAAACGATTTATTGGGAGTAATTGATTTGATTGTAACATCAGGAACTAAGCGGACAAAAATATCTGATGAATATCTTATGAGAGTAGCTAACGCTATTGCCATAGGGATTAAACATAAACAAGATGTTGGTAAAGTTACAGAGATTAATAAATGCCTTTCTGGGCTTATTGGCGATCCTCAAGAAAATATCAAAAGATTAGTTAATTTATACGGAGAGATTTCAGGAGCTTCTTGTGCTTTTTATAAAAGGCAGAATCAAGAAATAGATAGTTTAAGCTCATTTGCTCAGTATAATCCTCCTCAATATTACGATGATCAAGAATCAGAAGGGTCTATCGGATATGATATTTTAAAAAGCCAAGAACAATTTGTAGTTATAAAAAAATTAACCGATAGTAAATATATAAAAACAAATTTAAATATTATCCGTAATAATTTTTCTACTTGCGTTGGGTCTATAGTTAAATTTAAAGAAGAAATCAAAGGGGTTATTTATGCTTTTTATAAGCGAGATTTTAGTCTAGGCAAAAATAATGAAGAAAGCTTAAAAATGATAGCTTCAGCCATAGGAACTGAGGAAGAACGGGTTTATGAAAATAAAGTTTTAAAAGAAGCTTACTCAAAGCTAAAGAAAGCCCAAGGTAGTTTAGTCCAATCAGAAAAACTTGCTGCTTTAGGTAGATTTTCGTCTGGAATAGCTCATGAAGTAAAAAATCCTTTAGGAGTTGTATTGGGAGGGGTGGAATTTCTAGAAAGAAAAATAACTAATCCTGAAAAGGATGTAACTATTGCCTTAAAAAAAGTAAAGGACTCTACTCTTAGGGCAAATAATATAGTACAAAATTTACTCAATTTTGCTAAACCTTCAGCAAGAAAAAATGAAAGTATTGATTTAAAAAATATAATTCAAGAAACCCTATCTTTGCTTAAATATAAAGTATCCTTGGTAAAAATAAAAATAATTAATGATGCCAAAGAAAGTCCCGAAGGGATAACAGGAGATAAAAATCAGATACAACAGGTTTTATTCAACCTTTTTCTAAATGCTATAGAAGCTATGCCTAAAGGAGGTAAGCTAAAAATTAAAACACATAAAGCCCCTGGTTCTATGAAGATAAAAAATAAAAACAGTTATGTCATTGATATAATAGATAATGGAGAAGGGATTCCCGAGGAAAATTTAGCTAAAGTTTTTGAACCTTTTTTTACAACTAAAAGGGATACTAAAGGAACTGGACTAGGCCTTGCTATGTGTAAAATGATAATTGAAAATAATGATGGCAAGTTATTCATTGGAAGTAGGCCGGGTAAAGGAGCTACGGCGAAAATAATATTACCAATTAATAAAGAAATTTAACGCGTGCATAATGAAGTGATAAAATAAAAGGGGTGGAGGTGTTAGATGGAAGATAAAATAAAAAGAATACTAGTTGTTGATGACGAAGAAGATTTAACTTATTTTTTAAAAGCTAATCTTGAAATAGAAGAACAATATCATGTAATTGCCGTTACTCGAGCTAGAGATGCTTTTAAAACTGCAATGAGAATTAAACCTGATTTAATTATTTTAGATATAATGATGCCTCAAATTGATGGGATTAAGGTTTTAAAAAAACTTAAGGGATCAAAAGAAACATTATCTATTCCAGTAATTATGTTGAGCGCAAAAGACGATAACGCGACAAAGATAGAAGCAGCTGCTCTTTATGATGAGTGCTATATTACAAAACCAGTCCAAATAGAAGAATTAAAAACAAAAATTAAAGAGATTTTTCAAAGATATCAATCATAAATTAACCCTCTTTTTATTTTATTGTTTTTAATCTTGCTTATCTTTTATGAATAATGTTTTTGATATTGTATTTGATGATGAATGCTTTTTGGTTATAAATAAAATAGCTAGGATAGTAGTGCAGCCGAGTCCAAAAAAAGAAAAGAAAACACTAACTTCTTTAATTGAAAAATACCTAAAGGAAAAATTATATATTTGTCATCGTCTTGATAAAGATACCCAGGGTTTAATAATTTATGCTAGATCTAAAAAAGCTCATAAAAATATTACCGATCAATTTCGAAAAAGACAAATCATTAAAAAATACCTTGCTTTAACTGAAGGAAACTTTAAAAGAGATAAAGGATTATTTAAGGGTTTAATCCTTGATGCTGTAGGCAGAAAGTTTAATGAAAAACCCAAAAGTAGTGAAACTTTCTATAAGGTTATAAAAAAAGGGAAGGGTTTTGACTTAATCGAGCTTTCGCCAAAGACTGGAAGGACCAATCAAATAAGAATTCATCTGGCCAAAGCCGGACATCCAATTTTAGGGGAGAGAAAATATGCTTTTCGTCGCGATTTTATGATAAAATTTAATAAATTAGCTCTTTGCGCCTATTTGATTCAACTTAGGCATCCGATAAGCAAAGAAAAGGTTATAGTAAAAATAAGTGCACCAAAATATATGGAAGATTTTATAACTACCAGGAGGTGATTATGATTTTAGGAATTATGTTACTTTTAGCCGGAATATTGATTGCAGCATATCCTCCCTTATTGTCTTTGATTGTTGCTACATTATTGATGGTTTTAGGTTTTTTTTCAATTTATATTGGCTATCAATTAAAAAAGAGGAATCGTAAATCAGGAGATCCTTTTATCGATTTTTTCTTTAAACTATGAGTTAATTTAACTAATATTTTATTTTATGGGTGTAATTAAAAAAAAGATATATTATCATGATACAGATTGCGGGGGAGTAGTCTATTATGCTAATTATCTTAAATATTTGGAAGAAGCTAGGACAGAATTTTTTAAAAATAAAGGCATAGATATAGGCAAATTATCAAAGCAAGGAATCCTTTTTGTAGTAAGGGATGTCAATATTTGCTATAAAAAGCCTGCACTTTATGGCCAAACAATTGAAGTAAAAACTAAATTAACTAAACTAAAGGCAGCATCTTTACAATTTTTAAATCTGATTGAGGTTAAAGGTGCTTTGTTAGTTTCGGCTAAAACTACTCTTGCTTCTATAAATAAAAAGTTTAAAGCTTGCCCTGTTCCTAAAGTTATATCAAATAAGTTAAAAAATGTTTTATAAAATAGTAAATAAAACCAAAGATGTAGAAATAACTTCTTCTGCTGAAGTTGCTTCTGGATTTTTTCAGCGCTTGTTTGGATTAATGTTTCGAAATAATATTAAAGATGATCAAGCTCTTATTTTTTATCAGGCCCCTTCAATACATACTTTTTTTATGCGTTTTCCCATTGATATTATATTTCTAGATCGAGAGATGAAAGTAAAACGGATAGTTAACTCTTTATCGCCTTGGCGGGTTGTTTTTTGTAAAGATGCCTATGTTACCATTGAGT
>JAIPHQ010000008.1 GCA_021735115.1 Candidatus Omnitrophota bacterium | reverse complement strand
AACTATCTAATAACCCTAAACCGGTTGGGTCACAAAAACTATCAAATTATAACTTATACCGCATACGCCAAGGAAATTATCGAGTAGTGTATTTTATAGACAACAAAAAACTTGAAATACAAATATTTAAAATCGGCCATAGAAAAAATATTTATAAAGATACTCAAAGAAAATTAAAATAAAAACACCTTGACAAGACGTACGTAATGTGGTACGTTTTATGCGGAGGTGGAAAAATGACAACTTTAACAGCAAGCCAAGCAAGAGCAAAATTATATAAATTATTAGATAAATTGGCTGAATCTCACGAACCTATCCAAATTAGCGGCAAAAGGCATGATGCTGTCCTTATCAACCAAGAGGATTGGAGGGCAATTAAGGAAACTTTATTTTTGCTTTCTATTCCTAAAATGAGAGAATCCATCCGTAAAGGATTAAAAACCCCTCTCAAAAAATGCAATAAAAAACTAAACTGGTGAATTGGAAGCTCGTCTATACTACACAGGCGCAAAAAGACGCCAAAAAACTTTCCACTGCCGCCTTACGCCCAAAAGCAGAGACCATCCTTAAAATCTTAGAAAAAAATCCTTATCAAAAACATCCACCTTTTGAAAAATTAGTAGGGGACTTGAAAGGAGCTTATTCCCGAAGAATAAATATCCAACACCGCGTAGTTTATCAAATTATAAAAAAACACAAAACTATAAAAATTATTCGATTATGGACACATTATGAATAAAATTAGATAAAAATGTCTAACAACTCATTTGAGCGGATGGTTCGACTCCGCCCTTCGGGCTTCGCTCACCACCGCTCAATTTGAATGTTATATGGAGAAAAATAAAAAAAATAATAAGATAGATACTTTTTGGAAGAAATGGTATAATTTCTTTATGATTAGCGAAAAAGATAAAAAAATAATTAGAGATTTATCAGAAAAATACCGTGTAAAACGCGTATTACTTTTTGGATCTAGTACAGATCCATTTAAAGAAGGCCGTGATATTGATATCGCAGTAGAAGGTATTAAACCAGAGGATTTTTTCAAATATTATGGCGATCTTATGCTTAAGCTGTCTAAGCCGGTTGATGTAATTGATTTATCAGAAAAATCAAAATTTGTTACATTAGTTAAGAAAGAAGGAATACCTCTTTATGACTAGCTATCGAGAACGTATAGAAGCAGAATATGAAGCAATTGAACAAACACTTTCAACGCTACCAGAAAAACCATTATCTGAACTATCAGAACTAGAACTTGCTGGAATATCAATATTGCTCAGTAATTTCTATAATGGTGTAGAAAATATATTAAAACAAATATTTAAAAAACTTTCGCTAGAATTTCCAACTGGTCCTGCCTGGCATCAGAATTTACTTACCACCGCCGCAAACAAAAATATTATTTCTAAAGATTTGACTGACAAAATCAAAGAATATATGAGCTTTAGGCATGTTGTGGCTCATGGTTATGCATTTAATTTAAAATCTCAAAGATTGCAAGAATTAACCAACAATGCTTCTGTCGTCTTTGAAGATTTTAAAAAAGAAATAAATAAAACCATATAACAACTCACTCCACCTGACCTCGCAGTGCTCTTGCTGAAGCTCGGGCAGCTGAGTTCGAATGTTAGGGACAATGAAAGATAAAAAAGGAGGGGCATGAAAAAAGAAACAATTTTTTGGGTAAAACTCATTGGAAAAGCAGGGGTAATATACGGATTAATACAATTAGTTTCATTGCCAATGTTATTCCAAGAAGCAAAGGCAGATTATTTAAATAAATGGTCTAACTTTAATGCACCGGAATGGGGATTGCTTGCTATCTTTTATTCGAGCTTTATTATAATACCTGCATTGGTGACTCTTGTTGGCATCGGCCTTGTAAGGGTCAAATCTTGGGGGAGAGTGTTAGGCATATTAACATCTTTGTATTTTATTGTTATTAATTTATTAAATTCTACGCTTTATTTTAACTTTATGTTTCCTCAGATACCTGATCAGTCAAAAAATATGAAGTTACTTATGCATTTATCTCAGGAAGTTCCTATGACTATTCTGTATGCTTTTGTTTTGTTCTTTTTAACTAAAAAAACAACTAAGGAATTATTTAGAAAAACGTTAGATAGGTAAAATAATTAAAAAGGGGGAACTATGAAAAAAATAACTATGCCTATCCTTTTTTTACTACCGAACTAAGGGGACGTTTCCCTCGTTTACATCCTTTTGTTAATCAATAGGTTATAAACTGGCATTTTACACTATTTTCGGAAAACACTGTTTCATAAGTTCTTTATTCGCAACAACTTATAACCGAGGAAAACGTCCCCTCTTGATTGATTATGAGCATATTTTGAATAAATTTAGATAAAAATGCAAATATTAATTAATAGAATAAATAAAGGCAAAATAGAAGTAGCAAAAGAAGTAATTGCCTCAATAGATAAAGGCTTGGCTGTATTTGTTGGAATTGAAGCTGGTGATACTGAATCAAATCTTATTACAGCTTCTAAAAAGATTGTAAATATGCGGCTATTTGAAAATGACTCCGGAAAACTTTCAAAATCAGTAAAAGAAAAAGATTATGAAATTCTTTATATTCCTAATTTTACCCTCTGTGCTTCAACAAAAAAAGGGAGGCGGCCATCTTTTGAACCAGCAATGAAACCAGAAAAAGCTAAAAAATTATTTGATAAATTCCTAAATTTGCTTCATAATGAATTAGGTCATATTCAGTCGGGAATATTTGGAGCTGATATGGCTATAGATTTGGAGCTAGACGGCCCTGTTAATATTGTATTAGAAATATAATAAAAGTACCGATGGACGAAGGACGACAGATGAAAAGACGAAATCGTCTATCGTCTTAGCGAAGGCCTTCGACTTCGCTCAGGCCGAGTCCTGAGTAGCATCGAAGGACGAAGCGATCATTTCTCGTCTTTCGGAACAAAGCTAAAAACCAGATATGCATCCTATACTTTTTAAAATTGGCCCAATCACAATTTATACCTACGGATTTTTTATATTCCTAGGAGTATTGTCTGGATACCTTATATCTCAAAAAAGAGCTAAAGAAGTAGGAGTTGATCGGCAGCAATTTTCAAATATATTTTTTCAGACATTAATAACCGGATTTCTTGGCGCAAGGATTACATATATTATTGTTAATTGGCAGGTTTTTATTAAAGCTCCTTTAGAAATTACGTTAAGCCGAAGCGGTTTCGTTTTTTATGGAGGAGTGCTTTTTGGCTTCTTTTACCTTTTGTTTTTTACGCAAAAACATAAAATTAGATTTTTAAAAATCACCGATATTTTTGCACTAGGGGTCCCTTTGGCCCACGCTTTTGGAAGAATTGGTTGTTTTTTTTACGGTTGTTGTTATGGAAAAATAACAACTTCATGGATTGGGATTAAGTTTCCTCTTGGTTCACCAGCTGGTTTAAAAAATACAAGAGTCATACCGACTCAATTAATTTCAGCTGGTTTTCTTTTTATTTTGTTTTTGTTTTTATTTACGGTTAGAAATAAAATAACCCGAATTGGAAGGCTAACTGGTTATTATCTTTTCACTTATTCTTTATTTAGATTTATTATTGAGTTTTTCCGTGGCGACCCAAGAGGATCATTTCTTGT
Organism: Candidatus Omnitrophota bacterium; assembly: GCA_021735115.1. The sequence continues at coordinate 11,430 of JAIPHQ010000008.1, read as the reverse complement.
TTTTTCAACTTCTCAATGGATATCCATTTTCTTTGCTTTTTTAGCAATTATAATTTTAAGTAAAAAACAAACAAAATATAATTAATTTTTTAAGATGAAATTTATTACCTCAATTCATTGCATGGACGGAAGAATACAAGAACCAATAATACAATACCTAAAAAATAAATACAAAGCATTCTATATTGACACAATAACCGAGCCGGGCCCTTGCAAAATCATTGCTGACAACACCGATAAAACCACAATCAATTCAATTATTGAACGAACTAATATATCTGTAAACGAGCACAGTTCAAAATTAATAGCTATATCCAGCCACTACGATTGTGCCGGAAATCCATCTATTGAAAAAATCAAAAAAAGCCAAATAAAAAAATCTTTTGAAATTTTTAAAAAACATTACCCTCAAATAAAAGTAATTGGATTATGGATTAACCGTCAGTGGCAGGTTAATCAATATCTCTAAAACTACTATCGCTTGAATAAACTCCTAAAATCAGTATAATATCTTACCTATGATAAAAATTGCTTTAGCTCAAATTAACCCTACTGTCGGCGACCTTAGAGGAAATGCTCAAAAAATCGCTGAATTTATAAAAAAAGCCAAAAAAAGTGGAGCAAATTTTATAGTTTTTCCTGAATTAGCCTTGACCGGATACCCTCCCGAAGACCTTTTGCTAAAAAACTACTTTATCAAAGAAAATATCAAAATTTTAAATAAAATAAAAAAAGAAACTTCTGGAATTACCGTAATTGTCGGTTTTGTCGACAAAAACAAACTTAAAACTTACAACAGCTGTGCAATAATCCAAGATAAAAAAATAATCGACACCTATCACAAAATTTATCTGCCCAACCATGGTATTTTTGACGAAAAAAGATATTTTAGCTCCGGAAAAACACTACCTATCTATGAATTTAATAACAAAAAATTTACCGTAACTATCTGTGAAGATCTTTGGATAAAAAAACATCAATTTAATTTAAAAAACAAAAACCTTGATTTTATTATAAATATTTCAGCTTCGCCATTTAGTATTAAAAAAATAAAGCAAAGAAAAAAAGTCATATCTTCAACTGCTAAAATCACAAAAAGTTTTATTTTTTACTGTAACTTAGTAGGAGGCCAAGACGAAATAATTTTTGACGGAAGAAGCCTAATCTATTCACCAAAAGGCAAACTTTTAAAAGAAGCTAAAAAATTTTCAACTGACATAATTTATTTTAACCTAGAAAGGCCTAAACAGAAATCAATTCAAACACAATCAAATAAAATTGAAAATATTTATTCAGCCCTTTCCTTGGGGATAAAAGATTATATGCGAAAAAACAAATTCCAAAAAGCTATTCTGGGGCTAAGCGGAGGATTAGATTCGGCTGTAACACTAGCAATTGTTGCAAAAAGCATCGGATCAAATAAAGTAAATGCTTTAATTATGCCATCCTTTTATTCATCCAAAAAAAGCCTAACTGATGCAATCAAAATTTGTAAAAACTTAAAAATAAAATATTATACAGTAACAATTAATGATATCTTTGATTGTTTTAACAGAGATCTTAAGCCTTATTTTAAAAATTTACCTACCGACAGCACCGAAGAAAACCTTCAGGCTAGAATTAGAGGAAATATTTTAATGGCTTTTTCAAATAAATTTGGCCACTTAGTTATAACCACTGGAAACAAAAGCGAAATATCCTGCGGTTATTGCACCCTTTATGGTGATATGGCAGGGGGATTTGGAATTTTAAAAGATGTTTATAAAACATCAGTTTACCAATTGGCTCATTTTATAAACAGAAAAAACAAAAAAAGCATAATACCAAAATCAATTATCAATAAAGCTCCTTCAGCAGAATTAAGGCCTAATCAAAAAGATACTGATAATCTTCCCCAATATAGTTTACTAGATAAAATACTCCATCTATATATCGAAAATGATATAGATTTTCAGGGCATTGTTAAAAAAGGCTTCGACCGAAAAATAGTTAAAAAAATTATTGAAATGGTAGATTCTTCTGAATACAAGAGAAGGCAATCACCGATTGGAATAAAAATCAGCGAAAAAGCTTTTGGCAAAGATCGCAGAATGCCAATAACAAATAATTTTAAAGGCTAAAATGATAGAAGTATTCGTAAGCCTTGGCTCAAATCTTGGCAACAAAAGAAAAAATATAGAAAAAGCTATAAAAAAAATAGGCACTATAGAAAATACAAAAATAGAAAAAATATCATCCTTAGTTAAGACAAAACCTCATCAAGCACCCGGGCCTAATTATTTAAATGGAGTAATAAAATTAATCACTGCTCTGTCAGCAGAAAAACTGCTTGATAACTTGAAAAAAATTGAAACAGAATTAGGAAGAAAACGCAGTTTTAAAAATGCACCCCGGACGATTGATTTAGATATATTACTATATGGAAATAAAAAAATAAAAACTAAAAACCTTATAGTGCCTCATCCTAAACTAAAAATAAGAGATTTTTTTAAGAAATCTTTATTAGAAATTGAACCGGGCCTAAAATTAATTTAAAATGATCACAACAAAAAGTATTGCAAATTTAAAAAAAATAGTTAAAAAAACTAAAAAAGCTGGTAAAACAATTGGTTTTGTCCCTACCATGGGGGCCTTACATAGAGGCCACCTTTCTCTAATCGACAGAACAAAAAAAGAAAGCGACTATTTAATAGTAAGCATCTTCATAAACCCTTTACAATTTGGCCCTTCAGAAGATTTCAAAAGATACCCCCGTAACATAAAGATTGATAAAAAAATGTTGAAAGAAAAAAAAGTTAATCTTTTATTTTACCCCCAAGCTGATAAAATATATGCTCATGATTTTTCTACTTTTGTCGAAGAAACAAAGCTAAGCAAAAAATTATGCGGAGGGTCCCGCCCCGGGCATTTCAAAGGAGTAACTACAATAATTACAAAGCTTTTTAATATAGTTGATCCGGACCTCTCTTACTTTGGACAAAAGGATTATCAACAAGCTTTAATTGTAAAAAAAATAGTACGAGATCTTAATTTTGCAGTAAAAATAAAAATTGCTCCAACCGTAAGAGAGAAAGATAAGCTGGCATTAAGCTCCCGTAACTTATATCTTAACAAGAAAGAACGTAAAGAATCTCAATCAATATATCAAGCATTATTACAAGCAAAACGAATGATTAAAAATAATGAGAAAGATCCTAAAAAAATAACCAATCAAATGAATAAAATTATAGAAAACAACTCTACAGCTTCAATTGATTATATTGAAATTCGTAATGCAAATAACTTAAAAAAAATTAAAAAAATAGAGGGTAAAGTCTTTGTTGGAATTGCTGCCTATTTTGGCAAAACCCGACTTATTGATAATATTATTGTTAATAAAAATTAGCGTTTATTTGCGTTTAAAAAAAAGAGGAGATAAGCATGAAAAAAATAGGCCTAGTCGGTTGTGGTGCTATTGGAGAAGGTATTGCTTTATTTATCGATAGAAATTTACCTAAATACGCCTCTCTTACAACTTTAGCCGATAAAAGAAAAACAGCAGCAACTTCACTTAATAAAAAATTATTAAAAAAAGCAAAAATAAAAACTATAAATAATTTAATAAAAGAAGTAGATTTGGTAATCGAAACTGCTTCACAAACTGCTGCCAGCCAAATCATAAAACAAAATTTAAAATATAAAAAAGATGTAATTATCTTAAGTGTAGGAGCAATAATAAAAGATTTACAAATACTAAAAGAAATTCAAGAAAAAAATATAAATTTATATATACCTTCAGGAGCAATCACCGGAGTAGATGGCTTATCAGCTTTAGCTAAAGGCAATATAAAAAAATTAACTATTACAACATCTAAGCCGCCCGCAGGTTTAACTGGAGCTGCTTATTTAAAAAATAAAAAGATAAATATAGATAAAATAAAAAAACCAACTATTATTTTTTCAGGAAACGTTGCTGAAGCTACAAAATATTTTCCTAAAAATATTAATGTCGCTGCCACTTTACTTTTAGCTTCTAAATATGATAAAGTTAAAGTTATGATAAAATTAAATCCTAAAATTAAAAAAAACATCCATAAAATCGAAGCTATAGCGGATGAAGCTAAAATAAAAATAGAAGTTGAAAATGCTTCTTCAAAAATAAATCCTAAAACAAGCGCTTTGACAATTCTTTCAACTCAAACATTACTTGAGAAAATTTTTTCTTCCGTAAAAATAGGAAGCTAACTTAAAGTCCAAAGTCCTAAGTCCAAAGTCTACACAAAGACATAGGACATAGGACATAGGACATAGGACTAAATATGTATAATTACATAACGATAAAAGGGGCAAAAGAACATAATTTAAAAAATATTAATGTTAAAATCCCTAAAAACAAAATAACTGTAATTACCGGCCTTTCCGGTTCAGGAAAATCATCCCTAGCCTTTGATACCATCTATGCCGAAGGACAACGTCGCTACGTAGAGAGCTTATCTAGCTATGCTAGGCAATTTCTCGAACAACTTCAAAAACCTAATTTAGAGCACATTGAAGGACTTTCGCCAGCAATCGCTATCGAACAAAAAAAAGCTGGAGGTTCACTGCGTTCAATTGTCGCCACCCAAACCGAAATTTATGACTACCTGCGCCTATTATATGCAAGAATTGGGAAACCCCACTGTCCTAGCTGTGGGCGGCAAATATCCAAACAAACCCCACAACAAATAATTGATCAAGTAATAAGGTCATCCCAAGACAACAAAGTATTTATCCTTTCACCTATTATCCGCGGTAAAAAGGGTAGCTACCAAGCTTTATTCGAAAAACTATTGAAAGAAGGCTTCTCTCGAATAAGAATTGATAAAAAAATCTACAATTTAGATGAAAAAATCAAAATTAATCGCTACAAAATACATGATATTGAAATCTTAGTTGATAGAATTAAAATATCAAAAAAATATAGAAAAAGAATAGCTTCTTCTATTGAAACAGCCATCAAATACTCTCAAGGTTACCTTTTAATTTATAATCTGACCAAAAATGACGAAACTCTATTTAACACTCATCTAAATTGCGCTTATTGTCAAATATCTTTTCCTAAGCTTGAGCCCAGGCTTTTTTCTTTTAATTCTCCTTATGGAGCTTGTCCGGCTTGCAAGGGCCTGGGAATCCATCTTGAATTCGATCCTGATTTAATTATTCCCGATAGAAACAAAAGCCTCTCCCAAGGAGCAATTGAACCTTTTAGGCGTGGGAGCAGGGGTTCTATGATGTACTATCGTGCCCTCTTAAAAGAATTAGCTTCTGAACTTAATGTATCCATGGATACTCCCTTTAAAAAGCTTTCTAAAAAAATACAAAAAATTATTCTTTATGGCAGCCAAGATATCTATACTTGGTCAAAGCCCTATGAAGGGGTTATCCCTCATCTAGAAAGAATATTTAATAAAACAGAATCTCAATACCGCAAGCATGATATTGCAAGCTATATGTCAAAACTACCTTGTCCTAATTGCAAAGGAATGCGGCTAAAAAAAGAGGCTCTTTCTGTATCCATAGAAAAATACAGCATCTGGGAGATCTTACAGATGAATATTAAAGCTGCTTTTATTTTCTTTACAAAACTAAAACTTGATAGCTCTGAGAAAAAAATTGCTGATGAAATCATAAAAGAAATAAAAAAAAGGCTGCAATTTTGCTTGACTGTAGGCCTATCTTATATTTGCCTAGATCGGCTTAGCTCTACGCTATCCGGAGGAGAGGCACAACGAATAAGATTAGCCACCCAGGTTGGCTCTGCTCTTTCAGGCGTAATTTACATTCTTGATGAACCAACCATTGGACTCCATCCCCGTGATGATAAAAATTTAATTAAAACATTAAAAAAATTAAAAGAATTAGGAAATACAGTAATTGTTGTCGAACATGATAAGCAAATGATCAACGCTGCTGATTATATTATCGATTTAGGGCCCGCTGCTGGAATCAATGGAGGGGAAGTGGTTTATGCTGGTAAGGTAAATGGTATAAAAAAATCCAAATCTTTAACTGGCCAATACCTTAGCCAAAAAAAAGAAATTAAAATGCCCAAAAAACGTAGAGACTACAAAAACAAACCCTATCTTGAGATAAAAGGAGCTTGCGAACATAATTTAAAAAAAATAGATGTAAAGTTTCCTTTAGAAAATTTTATTTGCGTAACTGGTGTCTCTGGATCGGGAAAATCTACATTGGTAGAAGATATACTATATCGAGCTTTAGCAAAGAATATCTATAATTCACGCCTTAAACCAGGAAAATTTAAAAAAATTAACGGCCTAAAAAATATTGACAAGGTAATTATTGTTGATCAATCCCCAATTGGCAGAACCCCACGCTCTAATCCTGCTACTTATACCGGCGTTCTTACTCCAATCAGAGAACTTTTTAGTAAATTACCTGAAGCACGAGCGAGAGGTTTTAAAAAATCCCGATTTAGCTTTAACCTTTCTGGCGGCCGCTGTCAAGCTTGTCGCGGTGAGGGGACAAAAAAAATTGAAATGCATTTTTTACCAGATATTTATATTCCTTGTGAGGTTTGCCAAGGACAAAGATTTAACAAACAAACTTTAGAGGTAAAATATAAAGGAAAAAACATTTCTGATGTCCTAGACATGAATTTAGACCAAGCTTATCAGCTTTTTAGCAATATCCCCTCAATAACCAACATTTTACAGACTATAAAAGACGTGGGCTTAGGTTATATAAAATTGGGGCAACCAGCAACTACATTGTCAGGTGGAGAAGCTCAAAGGATAAAACTAGCATCACAACTGCGCAAAAAAGCAACTGGGAAAACCCTTTATATCCTTGATGAACCAACTACTGGCCTACATTTTGAAGATATTAAAAAACTTCTTTTTGTACTTCAAAAATTAGTGGATAAAAAAAACACAATTTGTATAATTGAACATAACTTAGATGTAATAAAATGTGCTGATTATATTATTGATTTAGGTCCAGAGGGCGGAGAAAATGGAGGCAAATTAATTAGTTGTGGGGGCCCTGAAAAAATAATTAAGTCAAAAAAATCTTATACCGGAAATTTTTTAAAAGAAATCTTTTAACTTATTAAGCTTCTGTTTGACAGAAACCTAATTGGTGATAATATTTGGTAAAGCTAATGAAAAAACTAGTAAAAATCATTTTCATATTCTTTTTATTGATTTCTATGCCTTCATCTTTTGTTTTTTCTAAAGATAGTAGCTCAGCTCAAGAAAAGTTTCAAATAGCATCGGGGGCTTTTTCTGATAAATTCTATCAAGCTTCTTTATCCTTATTTAGAAATTTTATTAAGGATTTCTCTCAAAGCCCACTAGCTCCAAAAGCAAAGCTTTATATCGCTAAGTGCCTTTATTATCAACAAAAGTATTCAGAAAGCTTAGAAGAACTAGAAAAATTAAAAAAACAAGAAATTCCTGAACTAAAAAATCATATTTATTATTGGTTGGCAAAAATATTTTTTGAAAAAAAGGATTTTTCAAGTTGTTTAAATCAGCTTGAAAATATAACAAAAAATAACCAAACAAACCTATATCAACAAGCAAAATATCTTCAAGCATTATCGTATCTTGAAACAGAACAATTAAAAAAAGCAGAATTAAATCTAGAAAACATAATTAAAGAAGCCAGTCAACAAGATTTAATTGATCTTTCTTACCAAAATCTTCTTCAAATTTACAGCAAAGAAACTAATTTTCATAAAATAATTTCTTCAGTAAAAGAATATTTAAAAAATAATCCCCAAACAAAAATCAAAGACCGTATATATCTTTATCTGGCCGATGCTTATCGAAAAAGAAATAATTTCAAAGAAGCTATAGACTCTTACAAAAAATCTCTCGCCCATGCTAATAGCAATAACTTACGTGATTTAACTTACCGAGGACTAGGCTTAACTTATATTGAACAAAAAGAAGCTGTTTTAGCCAAAAGGACTATTGATAAAATAGTCGAAGATCAACTGAGATTATTTTTACAAGGGTTATACTACTTTAGCATTAATGACCAAATCCAAGCGCTAGAAACCTTTAGTATTTATCTTGATAAATACCCAGAAGGAAAATTTTTAGCTCAAAGCTACCTAAAAAAAGGAGATATTTTATATGAAATGGGGAGAATAAATGACTCTCTTTCGACCTATAGTACAGTTTTAAAAAAATTTTCAGAACCAAAATATTCCCAAATAAGAAATAAGGCCCACTACGGTTTAGCTTGGTGTTATTTAAAAAATAATGATTACAAAAAAGCTATAGAAGAATTTAAAAAAACTTTAGAGTATAGCGATGATCCAGCTGTAAAAGTAAGTTCTCAAATCCAAATAGCCGATGCTTATCAAGAGTCTGATCAACATCAAAAGGCTTTAGATATCTACAATCAACTAATCGAAGACTACCCTAACACCTTATATGCTGATTACCTTCAATTCCAAATCGGAATAGTATTTATAAAAGAGAAGATGTTAAATAAAGCATCTTTAGCTTTTCGTAACCTCACTACAAGTTTTCCTAATTCAAAATTAATACCTGAGGCAAAATATTATCTAGCTGTTGGTTATTTTTCACAGGATAAATATAAAGAAGCTGAAAAAATACTCAATGAACTTATCGATAAATATCCTGACTCAAAAATAATTCCTGAGGCTGAATACCTTTATGCAAAATGTCTTTTTAATCAAGAAAAATACAGCCATGCCTTAGAAATCTTTCAACAAATTATAAAAAAATATAAAAATCAATCATTTTTAGAACTTGCTTATATTGACACCGGGCTAGCTTATCTGAATTTAGAAGAGTTTGACAAAGCCAAAAAAGTTTTTCAGAATTTCTTAAAAACTTATCCCAATTCTGAGCATGCTACTACAGTTAATTTTTATTTGGGTGGGATTTATGAAACCGAAAATAATTTGAAAGAAGCAGAAAAGTATTACAAAAAGATAGCTCAAAATTCGCAAACCAGTTTAGCCGGCCAAGAAGCTTTATTAGCCTTGGGCCATCTTGCCTGGAGTCAACAAAATCTCGACAAGGCAGAACAATATTTTAAAGAAGGTTCAATGCAACAAACATCTTTTGGCCTAAAAAGTAAACTTTACCTTGCTAAAATTTACCAACAACAGCAAAAAAATGAAGAGGCTTTGGCAGTTTATCAACAATTAGTTGATTCCCAAAAAAAAATAGCCGAAATTGCCTTGATAGACAAAGCGTTTCTCTTAAAAGATATGAAAAATTACCAAAAAGCCATAGACGCTTTCAAACATGCATTAGAAAAAGGAGTGGATTCGGCCAAAATAAGATTTGCTTTAGGATTTTGTTTTGAGAAAAAAGGATTATCTCAAGAAGCTATAGAACAATATTTTAAACTTATTTATACCTACCCCGAATTAACTAATAATGACGACGAAACCAACTATAAAGTAAAGGCTTATTTCCGAATCGCTAAAATTTATGAAGATCAAAATAATATAGAACAAGCTAAAGAAGTGTATCGAAAAATTATAGATTTAGAAATTAAAGAATCAAAAATTGCAAAAATACGCTTAAAAGAACTGGAAAAATAATCGCAAAATTAAGGAGGTATCATGGAAGAACTTATCTTAGGAAATAAACAATTACTTTGGCTGATGTCACCAATAATTCTCTGTTCTATATTTTCAGTTGCAATAATACTTGAACGAATTTTCTTTTATCTATCTATACGCACAGATAAGAGTGCACCTCTTTCTCAAATAATGGATTTGACTAAAAAAGGGAAAATAACTGAAGCGATCGAACTTTGCCAAAAAAAACCATTTTACGCCACCAATATCTTAAAAGCAGGGCTTTCACAAAACCAAAAGCCTAAAAAGGCCATAGAAGAAGCTATGGAAAATGCTTCTTTATATGAAGTTCCTAAGCTGGAAAAAAATCTTAACTTTTTAGGAACTATAGCTCATATCAGCCCCTTGCTTGGTTTGCTTGGCACTGTTATTGGAATGGTAAGTTGCTTTTATACTATAGAACAAGTCACCCAAACCGCTGGTATGGTAAACCCAACTGATTTGGCTGGAGGAATTTGGACAGCTTTAATTACAACTGCAGCTGGCCTTTCTGTAGCAATTCCGACTTATATTATGTATAACTACTTTATCCACAAAGTAAGATTATTAACTTTGGTAGCCGAAAGAGCTTCTACAGAGCTTTTGGAAATATTAAGTGGAGGAGGCTACTCTGATGAAGTTTAAAAGAGAAAGTAAAATAAATGCTGGTCTAAAACAAATGGATATTGTGCCATTGGTAGACTGTGTATTTCTACTTTTAATATTCTTTATGCTCTCATCAAGTTTTGTCGCTGTACCAGGGATAAACATAAAACTACCTAAAGCAATAAGTTCACAAACAATAGACACAAGGCCATTGACATTAATTGTATCTTCTGAAGATATAATTTACCTAAATGGAGATCCTTGCTCAACCAAGGAAATAGAAAACTACCTTCGCCAAAAAGAAATAAAATCTATCTTTATTAAAGCAGATAAGGGAGCTAGTTTAGAAACAATTGTTACGATTTGGGATATTTGTAAAAACTTAAAAATAAATAGAATTGGTATCGCAACAACTAATTCAGAGCAATAATTTCTTCTAGATGAATTGATGAAAATAAAAAAAACACTTTTTATCTTTCTTTTATTTTCAGCTTTTTTTCATATTTTATTTTTTTCACAGGTTAATTTTACAATCGCTAACAAACAGAAGCCACACATATATGCTTGGCCTAACATCCTTGACAGCGAAGATCTATCTCCAAGTTCACCAATAACTAAACTACCCCAAGAAGTTAGTTTTTCTACAGAAAAAACAAGAAAAGATTATTTTTTAGCATCTTTACCTAAGCCTAATTATGAATACACCTTTAACCAAAAATTAGATGATTATACAAAATCTAAAGATATTTTTCAAAAATATGTAAAAAATAGTAATAATATCTTTTTCCTTTGGAAAAAAGAAACTTTTTTACCTGGAGAGGCAAAGCCCTTATCCTATCGAGCTTTAGTTTCTCCTTATGGTAAAATTATCTTACTTTATCCAAAAAAACTTACTTTAGATTCACATAAAAGCCTATCTAGTCATAATTATCTTAGGGAATCTGCTTATTTTTTAGAAAAAAAATTTTTCTGGACAAAATTTGACGTTTTAGTAAAATGATAATTGTAGATATTGCTATTTTTATAGGGTTTTTACTTGATATACTGCTTGTAACTTATTTTATTCTCTATTGGTTGAATAACCGGCTTTTTATTAAAAAAGAGAAAAAAGTTGAGTTAATAAAGAAAAAGTGTGAAACATGCGGAACTTTTTCTTTTATAAATAGCCGGGACGGATATTGGAGGTGTCCTGACTGCGAAAGTTTAAACCGAGGTAAGTAAATGGTAACTCA
>JAIPHQ010000007.1 GCA_021735115.1 Candidatus Omnitrophota bacterium | reverse complement strand
GAAAGTGTTATAATAAATTTTATATATTAACTTATATAAATAAGGAGTAGCTATGGATATTGAAATGATTCAAAAGCTTAAAAAACCAGCAGATACAAAGATTGTACTTTTGGTTATGGATGGATTAGGCGGCCTGCCGGCAGAAGAGGGTTTAACGGAACTGGAGAAAGCAAATACCCCTAATTTGGATAAACTAGCCAAAAAAGGGATTTGCGGTCTTCATCAGCCAATAGCAGCTGGAATTACTCCCGGTAGCGGGCCAGCTCATCTTTCTTTGTTTGGTTATAACCCGATTAAATATCAAGTAGGTAGAGGGGTGCTGGCTGCACTAGGGATAAATTTTGCCTTGCAAAATGGAGACGTAGCGGCTCGGGGTAATTTTTGTACAGTTGATAAGCAAGGTAAGGTATCAGACCGTAGAGCCGGCAGAATTAGTACCGAGAAAAATAAAGAGCTTTGCCGGCTGCTTAGTGAGATTAAATTAGATGGGGCAGAGGTTTTTGTTGAAACAGTAAAAGAACATAGATTTTTACTTGTGCTGCGCGGTAAAGATTTATCTGCAGATATTGCTGATACTGATCCTCAAGTTACTGGAGAATTGCCTCATCCGCCAAGAAGCTTATCGGGTGAGTCCAATAAAACTACTAAATTATTAGAGGAATTTTTAGATAAGGCTAAGAAAATATTAGCCGATCAGCACCCAGCTAATATGGCATTGTTACGAGGATTTTCAAAACATCCTAGTTGGCCTTCGATGCAAGAAGCATTTGGCCTAAAATCAGCGGCAATTGCCGGTTATCCTATGTATAAAGGTATAGCAAAACTTTTAGGTATGGATGTCCTAAAGACCGGAGAGACTTTAGCTAGCGAAGTTGATAGTTTAGAGAATAATTTCGATAATTATGATTTCTTTTATTTTCACGTTAAAAAAACTGATAGTTATGGCGAAGACGGAAATTTTAAAGATAAAGTAAAAGTCATTGAAGAAACCGATAGTTTAATACCAAGAATATTAAAACTAAATCCAGAAGTAGTCTTGGTTACCGGTGATCATTCTACTCCTTTTTCTTTAGCTAGCCATAGCTGGCATCCGGTGCCAACTTTGCTTTGGTCAAAATATTGCCGTAGTGATCGGGTAGAAAAATTCGGTGAAAGGGACTGTCTTGGGGGAGCTTTAGGGCCAAGGATAGCGGCAGTTGATTTAATACCCCTTGCTTTAGCTAATGCCTTAAGGTTAGAGAAGTTTGGAGCATAGTAGGGAACAGGCTTGCCTGTTCCGTTGAAAGATAATCTTAGGGGCAGACCTATGTGTCTGCCCCTGAAAGAACCATGGAAAGAAAGAATAAAAAAATATCAGAAGGAATATTGTTTACTGATTTTTATCAGTTGACCATGGCTCAGGTCTACTTTAAAAAAGGGCTTCACCAAAAACAAGTTCAATTTGATTATTTTTTTCGTAAATATCCTGAATATAATTCTAGTCAAGCCGGCTATTGTATATTTGCCGGACTTCAATCTTTGCTGGAATGGATGCAAAATTGTTTTTTTGGGCCAGAAGAAATTGAAATTTTAGCTAATCATAAAGGCGCAAAGCAAAAACCGATCTTTAGCAAAGATTTTCTTGACTGGTTATCGAGTCAGGGAAATTTCAAAAATATAACTTTAGAAGCAATTCCCGAGGGGAGAGTTGTTCATCCCGATGTGCCTGTAGTTACAGTTAGAGGGCCGTTGATAATGGCTCAAATTTTAGAGTCTTCTCTTTTAAACCACCTAAACTATCAAAGTCTAATCGCTACTAAAGCTTCTCGAATTCATGAAGTTGGCAGAGATAATTTGCTGCTTGAGTTTGGGCTTAGGCGCGGCCAGGGTAAGGGTGCAAATGCCGGAGTGAGGGCTGCCTTGATTGGTGGGGCTGATTTTTCTTCTAATTCGGGAACTTCTTATGAATTAGGTTTTGCTCCTAAAGGAACTCATGCTCATAGTATGGTTCAAGCTTTTATTGCTTTGGGAAAAAGTGAGCTGGAGGCATTTAGAGCTTATGCTGATATTTATCCGGATAGCTGCATTCTTTTAGTAGATACAATAAATACTTTAGAAAGCGGGGTGCCCAATGCGATTAAGGTTTTCCAAGAACTTAAAGCCAAAGGCCATAAGCCTTTAGGGGTTCGCCTTGATTCAGGGGACCTTGCTTATTTAGCTATTCAAACCGCCAAAATGTTAAATCAGGCAGATTTTAATGAGGCAAAAATAATTTTATCAAATAAACTGGATGAGATGGTCATTTGGCAAATATTAACTCAAATAGAAAAAGAAGCTTCCAAAGAAGGGGTTGATCCAAATCAGTTAATTAACAGATTGGTTTATGGAGTGGGGACAAGATTAATAACTTCAAAGGGTCATCCGGCCCTAGACGGAGTTTATAAGTTAGTGGCTATTTCTGATAAGGGAAGCTTAAGGCCAGCTATTAAACTTTCTGAAACTCCAGCCAAAACTTTAAATCCGGGTAGAAAAGGAGTTTGGCGAATTTATGATCAACGCAACAAGGCAATAGCTGACGTATTAACTTTAGAGGATGAAGATCTATCGAAAGAGAAAGAAATAACCTTACATCATCTTACAGAAGAAAAACAGAGAACTGTTAAAAGAGATGATATTTCTGAGATTAAAAAATTACATCAGGAAATTATAAAAGATGGCAAAGTTGTTTATAATTTTCCTACAATTGATAAAATCAGAGAAACAAGAAAAAAAGATTTAGAGTTGCTTGATTCTGGGGTAAAAAGATTGATAAATCCCCATCGCTATCATGTTTCTTTATCAAAAAAGCTTTGGGGTAAAAAGAAAGAATTAATTGCTGCTGCAGAAAGGAGTTAAGTTATGCCAGAACTACCAGATGTTGAGATATTTAGGAGGTATTTATCAAGAACTTCCTTAAACAAAAAGATAAAAGAAGTAGACCTAGATACTGCGAAGATAGTTGAAGGAGTATCTGCTTCGAAATTAAAAAAGGAACTTAAAGGCAAAAAGTTTAAAACCACTAAACGAATTGGGAAAAACCTTTTTGTTAAAATAGATAAAAAATGGCTTTTGTTTCATTTTGGCATGACTGGATTTATTAACTATTTTAAAAAAGAAAATGATAAGCCTAAACATACCCGTCTACTGATTCATTTTTCAAATGGTAACTATTTAGCATTTGTAAATACACGCTTATTGGGTAAAGTAACTATTATCAATAATTTAGATAATTATCTAGAAGATAAAAGGATTGGTGAAGATGCATTAACGATAAGTTACAAAGAGTTTAAGCCGATAATTGATAAAGCAAATAAAAGTATAAAATCTTTTTTTATGGATCAAACTAAAATAGCCGGATCAGGAAATATCTATACAGATGAAATACTATATCAAGCTAAGATTCTTCCTAAAAAGAAGGCCAATAAGCTAAGTGATAAAAATAAAAAGAAAGTTTTTGATAAGATGAAATATGTTTTGAAGAAGGCTATCGAATCTAGGGCGGATCCGGGAAGAATTCCTTCTGGCTGGTTGCTTAATCATCGGGATGAATCTGATAAATGCCCAAAGTGCAGTAAAAAGATTAAACGAGTAAAAGTGTCAGGCAGAAGTGCTTATTTTTGCAAAAACTGTCAAAAATAAAGGAGTGCTAAGATGCAAAATAAAATATCAATAGTTGGAGCTGGAGCCGTAGGCAGTACTTTTGCTTTTCGCCTGATGCTTTCAGGACTGGTTAAGGAAATAGTATTGGTTGATAAAGATTTAAAAAAAGCAGAAGGCCAGACCATGGATCTAAACCATGGCCTTATGTTTGCATCTCCGGCTAATATTTATGCGTCTGATTTTTCCGGAATGAAGGACTCTAATATAGTGGTTGTAACTGCAGGCGCAAAGCAAAAACCGGGCCAATCCAGATTAGATTTAGTACAAAAAAACACAGATATTTTTAAAAGTATTTTACCTCAAATTGCAAAACATGCGCCGGAGGCTATAATTTTAATAGTTACCAATCCCGTTGATATTTTAACCTATGTTGCTTTAAAAATATTAAAATATCCAAAGGAAAAAATATTTGGCTCAGGAACGGTTTTAGATACATCTCGTTTTAGATATCTTATTAGTTCTCATTGCGGGGTTGACCCCCGAAACGTACATGCTTATATTGTTGGTGAACATGGTGATACAGAACTTCCGGTTTGGAGTAATGCTAATATTGGCGGGATGCTTATTAAGGATTATTGCCCGCTTTGTGGAAAAGGTTGCAACTATAGGGATGAACTTGGGAAAATATTTAAGAAAGTAAAAGAGGCTGCCTATGAAATTATTGATAAAAAAGGGTCTACTTATTATGCGATTGCCTTAGCTTTAGAAAAAATTGTAGATACAGTAATTAGAAATAATAATTCAGTTTTACCAGTTTCAACTTTAATCAAAGATTATTATCAAATAGAAGATGTTTGCCTAGGAATCCCGGCTATGATCAATAATAAAGGAATCGATAAGATTTTAAAAATTAAATTATCAGAAGAAGAACAAAATAATTTAAAACAATCCGCAGATACCTTAAAGGGAATAATTAAAAAAATTAAAATATAAAAATGGTTACAATAAATACAGTAATTTTTGATTTAGATGGCACTTTAATTGATTCAAAACAAGATATTATTGCGGCAGTTAACTATACTTTAGAAAAATTAGGTAATGATTCCAAACCAGCTCAAGAAATTACACCTTTTATCGGAACAGGCTCTAAAGATTTAATCCGTCAGTCTTTGGATAAATCAGAGGATGATCAAGAGTTAGAGAAGGCTCATTCTATATTTATTAATTATTTTCATAAACATGCCTATGACAAGACTCTTCTTTTTCCGCATGCAAAAGAAATTTTGGATTATCTAAAAGATAAAAATTTATTTGTGTTGACTAATCGCCGTAAAAGTTTAGCCAAAGAAGCTCTAGAGCATTTTGGTATTTACAAATATTTTAAAGATATAGATGGTGGCGATTTAGATGGTTGCCGGAAACCTTCTGCCTGTTTGATAAATAATTTTTTTGATATACATAAAATAGATAAAACAAAGAGTATGATCGTAGGTGATATGGATATCGATATAAAAACTGGCAAAGCTGCCGGAATTTATAGTTGTGGCTTTATCTCCGGTATTGGAGAAAAAAAAGATATAGAAAAAGCAGAGCCTGACTATTTAATTGAAGATTTATTGGAGTTAAAAAAAATTATAAGTTGAGGTGAAAAATGGAAAAACAGGAATTAAATAAAAAAAATGAGCATAAATTTTCATTTTTAGGTTATCTGCGGAGATATTTTATTGCCGGCGTTGCTACACTTCTTCCGGTAATAGTTACTATTTTTATTATTAGGATAGTTTTTCGTTTTACTGATAAATTTGCTGGTAAATATATAAATGGATACTTACTCCAAAATTATGGTTATTCGATACCGGGTTTAGGATTTATTGCTACCATTTTGTTTTTCATCATAATTGGCATTATCTCCAGCCATTTTGTTGGCAGAAAAGTTATTCCTTTTTTTGAAAGGTTAATCATTAAAATTCCTTTAATAGCAAGTGTTTATCCTTCGGTAAAACGATTATCTGATTTTTTATTTGGTTCAGACAAAAAGCATCGTTTCAAAAAAGTTGTTTTTGTGCCTTATCCTAGCCCTAAATCTTATTCTATCGGCTTTATAACTAACGAGAATCTAGAAGCTTTAGAGGAAAAAGTAGAGGATCAACTGGTAACGGTTTTTGTACCGATTGCTCCCACTCCTTTTTCTGGTTTTATTCTATTTGTTCCCAAAAGAGAAATAAAATTTTTAAATATTTCAGTAGACCTAGCTATACGCTGTATAGTTTCAGGCGGAGTTATTCCTCCCCTAAAGTAATTATTTCAATCACACCGCGTAGGTGTGATAAAAGTAAAAAAATATGTGGTTTAGATGGTTGCCTTGGAAATTTATAATTCGTAAAATTGCCCTCAGTCGAGGTTTTCTTGATCCAATTAATTTAATATCCCAGCTACAGAATTTTTCAAAACCATCGGAAGTTGCTGTTCCCGCCGAATTGATGCGTTTGTCTTCTGTTCTTCATGCTAGAGGCCTTATAAATAGTCAAGCAATCCAGCATAATCTAGATTGGGTTTGGCCTTATTGGGTGGAGAAGCAATTTAATCCCAAAAGCTCTTCTTTTATTCCTAGGGCTTTTTCTCTTACTCATATTAATCTAACTCACAGAAACTGGACTGCAATTGGTTTACCGGATATAAAAAGTTTGCCGATAGTTGATCCCAGAGGATTAGTTACTCCTTTTTATGATGGTTGGTCTATAGATTTTTGGGTGGTTTCAGAGGAAGGCGATAAATTATTTCCTTCTAAACTGCAAAATGGAGAACAAAAATTAGTTCAGGATAGACTTGTATCGGTCATTACGGAGAACAAAGAAAAAGGACTATTAGTTAAGACTAAAGCCCAAGTTAAAAGGAAACAAGATAATATTGTTTGTGAAATTTCTGCAAAAGGATTTTTGGAAAAGAAAGGTTGGCTAATTGTAGCTATAAGGCCTTATAATCCAGAAGGGGTAAGTTTTATAAAAAGTATTGGAATCAATAAAGATAAAACAGAAATAGTTGTTAATCAGAAAAAAGTTATTTTTCTAAGTTCAGCTTTTGATAAATATAAATTATCTAACTATGATCAAGGTGATGTTTCTTGTGATTCTTTATCATTTTCTGATCAAACCAAGATTAGTTGCCCGGTAGAGATGGCAACTGGAGCATTTTTTTATAAAATAGGGCCAAATAAAGCCAGTCAAGTTAAACTTAAAATTCCTTTAGAAAAAGTTAAAAAAACTAAAAGCAAGCAAGAAAATATTCCAACTCATTCTTGGCAAAATTTAGAAAAAGATAACACCGAACTAAAAATTGCCCAGAAAAAATTTCAATATTTATACGATAGTTCTAAAATAACTCTGGTGCTTCATTCCGGAGATAGTTGTTTTGCCGGCCCCTTTACTTATAAAAGGTTTTGGATTAGAGATGCGGTTTATGCTTTGCAAGCTCTGCTTTATTTGGGTTTAGAAAAAAGAGCTAAGAAATTGATAGATTTGCTGTTGTCTACGCAAAAAATGAATGGTTATTTTTCATCTCAATATGGGGAGTGGGACTCAAACGGCCAAGTTTTATGGGCAATTAAAAAATTTGCACAACTTACCAATAAAAAAGACTATTCTTGCTGGCAAAAAGCAATTAAAAATGCTGTTTTATGGATTACCAAAAAACGATTGCCCAAAAAAGAAAATGACCCCTACGGCGGCCTTCTTCCGGCTGGATTTAGTGCTGAGCATTTTGGCCCAAATGATTTTTATTATTGGGATGATTTTTGGGCCCAGGCAGGAATCAGGGCAGCTTTGTATTTATCTGATTCTAAAAAAAATAAAAAACAAAATCAAATCTTTAAAGAGTATTTAAAAGATTTAGAAGAGTCGATTGAAAAAAGCCTTCAGTTCTTAAAAGATAAGACCGGTAAAAATACTATTCCAGCTTCTTATTCTCGGCGCATGGATTCAAGCGCAGTCGGTTCTTTAGTTGCTGGATATCCTTTGATGCTTTGGCCGGCAAAAGATAAACGTTTGCTGGATACAGCAGAATATCTAGTAGATAACTGTTTTTATCAGGGATCTTTTTTCCATGATATGAGCCATTCTGGATTGAATCCGTATCTTAGTTTGTCTGTAGCCCAAGTTTTGCTTAGAGCCGGAGATAGCCGTTTTAGGGATATTATGGACTCTATATCAAAATTTGCTTCTTCTACCGGACTTTGGCCGGAGGCAGTTCATCCGAAAACCAAAGGGGGTTGTATGGGTGATGGCCAACATGTGTGGGCATCAGCAGAGTGGATTTCTATTATTAGAAATTGCTTTATTCGCGAAGAAGCTAAAGAAGAAAAATTAATTTTATGTTCTGGCGTTTATCCGGATTGGTACCAAGGCAATCAGCCAATATATATCAAAAATGCATTAACTATTTTTGGAAAGATTTCTCTAAAAATTATCCCCGCAAAAAAGGTTAGAATCGAATGGGTTGCAGAATGGTATCAGAAAAAACCATTGATTGAAGTTTGCCTACCGGGATATAAGCAAGTTAAATGCAAACCCGAAGCGAAAAAAACAATCACTTTAGAAAAGGAAGAACTATCATGAATATAGTAATGATGACCAATACCTATAAGCCAATAGTGGGTGGCCTTGAAAAATCAGTTGAACTATTTAGCAAAAAATATCGAAAACTAGGCCATCAAGTTTTGATAGTTGCTCCTGAGTTTAAGGATCAGACAGAAGAAAAGGGAGTTTTTCGAGTCTTAGCTATTCAAAATTTTAACGGTACTGACTTTTCAGTTAAACTTCCGATATCAACAAAGCTAAATAATAGGCTTTTGGATTTTAAGCCTGATATAGTTCACACTCACCACCCTTTTTTAATTGGAGATACAGCTTTAAGAGTTGCAAAAAAATTTAATATTCCTTTAGTATTTACTCATCATACCTTATATGAGCGTTATACCCATTACGTACCGGCTGATTCACCGTTAATAAAGAAATTTGTTGTGCAATTAACTGCCGGGTATGCAAATCTTTGTGATTCTGTTATCGCTCCTTCAAATGCAATAAAAGATCTATTAAAAGAAAGAAAAGTCAAAACTCCAATTGAATCTATACCAACAGGAATAAAAATAGATAGTTTTTCATCTGGCAAGGGCAATAATTTTAGAGAAAAAAATAAAATATCAAAAGATGATTTTGTGGTTGGATTTGTAAGTAGGGTCGCAAAAGAAAAAAATATTTATTTTTTAGCTAAAGTAGTGGCCCAATTTTTAAAAAATGAAAAAAAATCTCATTTTCTTATCATCGGTGACGGGCCTGATAAAGAAGAGGTTAGGAGTTTTTTTAAAAAACAAGGCTTAGAAGATAGAGTTACCTCCACCGGCACTATCAAGGGAAAAGAATTAATAAATGCTTATGCGGCCATGGATATTTTTGCCTTTGCTTCTTTTACTGAAACTCAAGGTTTGGTTGTTCAGGAAGCGATGGCAGCTTCTTTGCCTGTAGTCGCTCTTGATGCTCCCGGAGTAGGTGAAGTTATAGAGGATAAAGTAAATGGTTATCTTCTTGATTCAGAAAATATTTCAAAATTTTGTTCTGCGCTGGAAAAAATTCAAAAAATGGATAAAAAAAAGTTAAAAAAGATGAAAGAATCCGCCTATCAAACTGCAGCTGGATTTTCTCTGGATAAACAAGTAAAAAAAGCAGTAAAACTATATAAAAAATTGATTTCAAAAGAGCCGGCCAAAAAAGGAAAGGAAAATAATCTTTGGCAAGAAGCAAAAAGGGTGATTAAAGCCGAAATTTCTTTAGTAAAGAATCTAACCCAAGCTACCCAAGAAGCCTTAAAAAAAGACTTTTTAGAAAAAAAAGAATAAAATAATAACCAATTCCCATTTTTTTATAAAAATCTTGTCATATTGTCAAATATTTGTATAATATAATTACTTAATCCCCTGTGTGATGCACGCCAAATTAAGAAAATATTGTTTTTATGATTAAAATTAAGTTCTAGTTAGTAAATATATAAATAAGGAGGAAGATTTTGACTTTTGACAATAAAAGACAACAGGATATTATCACCAAAATATCTCCCAAAGACGTTGCTCTTGAAAAGTGGAAGGATTATAAATGGCAGCTTAAACATTCAGTAAAAGATATCGAATCTTTTCAAACACTAACTGGAATTAAGTTTGGTAAAAAACAAAAAGAGCAAGTAAAAAAAACGCTAAGTAAGTTCCCTTTATCTATTACTCCCTATTATGTGTCTTTAATCGATAGAAAAGGCTATAAAAACGATCCGATCTTTAGGCAAGCTTTTCCTTCTCCTTCTGAATTAAAAATAAATAAATGTGACATGAAGGATCCTTTATCTGAAGAAAAGGATAGCCCAGTTTCAGGAATTACTCATCGTTATCCGGATAGAGTTTTATTTGAAATTAGTAATACTTGTTCTATGTATTGCCGGCATTGTACTAGAAAAAGAAAAGTAGGTGAAGTTGATTCTATCCCGGATAAAAAAAGCTTGCGTAAAGGGATAAACTATATCAAAAAAACTCCTAAAGTAAGAGACGTGCTTTTATCAGGCGGCGATCCATTTATGCTTTCAGATGAATACCTAGATTGGATCTTAACCGAAATACAGAAAATTCCTCATGTTGAAATAATTAGAATTGGGACAAGAATGCCGGTAGTTTTACCTTATCGGATTACAGATAGTTTAGTTAAGATGTTAAAAAAACATCATCCGCTTTGGGTAAATACTCATTTTAATCATCCTAGAGAAATGACAGTTTCAGCTCAGGAAGCTTTAGCTAAATTGGCTGATGCAGGAATTCCCCTTGGCAATCAAAGTGTACTTTTAGCCGGTGTAAATGATTGTCCCAGAATCATGAAAAGTTTGGTTCATAAACTTGTTGAAAATAGAGTCAGGCCTTACTATATGTATCAGTGCGACTTATCCGAAGGCCTTAGCCATTTTAGAACGCCAGTGGGCAAGGGGATAGAGATTATTGAAAACTTAATTGGCCATACAACCGGGTTTGCTGTCCCCACCTATATAGTAGATGCGCCTGGCGGTGGAGGAAAAATCCCAGTTATGCCTAACTATATAATTTCTTGGTCTACTAATAAAGTGATTTTACGAAATTATGAAGGTGCTATTACTACTTACAAAGAACCTGATTCTTATGAGCCAATATTTTGTGATAGAAATTGTCATGAATGTAAACTGCATCTAAAACTAGAAGGTGCAAAAGAATATAGTGCGACAGGTATTGCAAAACTACTTTGTGACTTTGATGAATCAATCGCCTTTACTCCAAAGGGAACCGAAAGAATTAAAAGAAGAAAAAGCAATGGCCGGTGACAAGCTAAAAAAAATTTTAGTAGTTGGTAGTTGGGCTAAAGAGCAGATTACCATAGAAAATATTAAAAAAAACTCTTCCTATAAAGTCTTTTCTTATCTTGATACTAAAAATCCAGCTATTATTTCTTTAGTTGAAGGATTTTATCTAGGTAATTTATCAGATTCAGGTGCTATTTTAAATTATGCAAAAGAAATAGAATCGGATTTAGTTTTAATTACCACAGCTTCTCCTTTGGCGGTAGGTAGCATAGATAAGCTAGAGGCCGAAGGTTTTAAAGTGTTTGGGCCGAATAAAGTTTCAGCCCAACTGGAATCAAACAAGGCTTTTACCAGAGAGTTAATGTATAAATACCTACCTGGAAGTGTACCTGAATTTAAGACTTTTACAGACAGAAATCAAGCTGTTTCTTATGCAGAAAATAAAAAGTTTAAGGTAGCAATAAAGCCCATTGGTTTAACTGAAGGCCTAGGGGTTAAAGTTTTTGGTAATCAGCTAAAAAATGAAGAAGAGGTTATTAGCTATATAGATGAGATTTTAGACGATCAAGAAAAATTAGGCAAAGTGATAGTTGAAGAAAAAATTTCCGGAGAAGAATTTACCCTTCAATGTTTTATAAACGGCAGAATCATTTTACCTACTCCTTGCGTGCAAGATTTCAAAAAATTGTTACCCGGCGGCAAAGGCCCAAATACTGCAAGTATGGGATCATATTCTGTTAACTCAAAAATACTTCCCTTTATGAGCCAAGACGATTATGATCAAGCTCTGGCAATTATAAAAAAAACTATCTCTGCTTTCTCTAAAGAAACCAAAGAAAACCCCTGCGGATTTTTATACGGGCAATTTATGATTACTGAATCTGGTGTTAAATTAATTGAATATAATTTTCGCCCTGGAGATCCTGAATGGATGAATACCGTTGTCATCTTAGAAGACAATATTGTAGATGTTACAGAAAACTTACTTTTGAAAAAATCAGTAAAACTAAATTTTAAAAATCAAGCTACGGTTTGTAAATATATAACTCCAAAAGAATACCCGTATAAATTGTATCAAACTTTAGAGGTTGAATTTGATAAAGACAAGATAGAAAAAGAAGATGTAGGTGTTTATTATAGCTGTGGCCTAGATAAAGAAGAAAGGCTAGATGTAGGTTCAGAGCGAGGGATTGCTTTTTTAGCTAAAGCTAATAGCCTAGAGGAGGCTAATCAGAAAATAGAAAAGGCAATTTCTAAAGTTAAAGGTAATTTTTATTATCGCAAAGATATAGGGACTAAAGAATTAGTTGAGCAAAAAATTAAAAATGTAGAAAAAATGGAACTAAAAAATGAAAATTAGAGAAGTAAGGGATAATGAATTTATAAAAGTTTTAGAATTAGTTAAAAGATGTAGGCCTCTTGAGGTTTATCCAGGCCATCTTTATAAAATTATATTTCGCTATTTTAAAGATCTTTGTATTGTTGCCGAAGTTGAAGGCCAGTTTATTGGTTTTGCAATGGGTTTTTCAGCCCAAAATCCGGATAAAACTTGTTTTCTTTGGCAGATAGGAGTCAATCCTAAAATACAAGCCAAAGGGATGGGTAAAGAACTAGTTGCTTATTTTGAAAAAAAAGTAAAAAGTTTAGGATATAACCGCATTGAACTTACCGTAGATCTAGAAAATATTCCTTCCCAAAAATTATTCGAAAAGTTAAACTATAAAAATAGCAGTAAGAAAGAGGGTACCATTATTAGCAAAGATAGTAAAAGTGCTGTAAAAGATTTTTACGGCCCCGGTCGCCATTTTATAGTGTATACAAAAACTCTTTAGTTAAAAAGATGAATAAAAAGATTCTTGTTGTTGAAGATGATAAGAATATTTTAAAGCTGATAAGGTATAATTTAGAAAAGGAAGGCTTTAAAGTTTTTACGGCTATAACCGGAGAAGATGGTTTGGATATAGTTGAGCAAGAAGATATTGATCTTGCTATTTTAGATTTAATGCTTCCTAAAATGAATGGGCTTGATTTATGCAGAAAAATTAAACAAGATGAGTTTAATTCTGCAATTCCGGTGATGATTGTAACCGCTAAAGGGGAAGAGGTTGATAGAATTGTTGGTTTTGAACTCGGTGCAGATGATTATTTAGTTAAGCCTTTTAGTGTAAGAGAATTGGTTTTAAGGGTAAAAGCAATTTTACGAAGAAAACCAAAAGAAAAAAAGCCTACTAGTAAAATCAGTATCGGCAAAATTAAATTAGATCCTCAGAAGTTTAAGGTCAGCATAAACGATAAATTTATTAAGTTAACTCCTATGGAATTTAAGTTGCTCCAACTTTTGATGTCAGAAAGCGAGAGAGTTTTAAGTAGAGAGAAACTTTTATCACGAGCTTGGGGGCTTGATTCAGCTATTACGACCAGAACAGTTGATACTCATATTAAATGCCTAAGGAAAAAGCTAGGTAAAGAAGGTAAAAGAATAGAAACTGTCCGTGGTTTCGGGTATAAATTTTGCGTATAAAAATTCATTATAAATTAACTTTAATTTTTATTGCAATAATAACTGTTGTTTTAGCAGTTAATTTTTTATATCTAAATAATAAATTAAAAAACCATATTTTAACCCGCACAAAAGATAATCTTAAAAAACAAACCCAACTTGCCAAAATAACTATCAAAAAAAATTTTTCTCTTGATGATCAGCTATATAGCATTGATAAATTAGTCGATAAAATTGGGAAATCCCTAGATTTACGTACTACAGTTATTAATCGAGCCGGAGTTGTTTTAGGTGATTCAGAGCTTGACGGCAAAGATTTAAAGGAAGTTGAAAATCATCTTATGCGTCCAGAGGTTCAAGAGGCTTTAGTTAAAGGAGAAGGCTTAAGTAAACGTTTTAGTAAAACTATTGGTAAGGATTTAATTTACTACGCCTTGCCTTTAGAAAAAGAAAAAACAATAGCGATAGTACGTCTTTCTATTCCGTTATCAGAAGTAGAAATGATTAGTGGAAAACTTAAAGAAATTTTGTTTTTTTCTTTTATAGGAGTGTTTTTATTAGCTTCCGGTGTAAGTTTTTTAGCAGCATTATTTATTACTAGGCCGATAAAAGAAATTTCTTGGGTTGCCAAAGGGGTAGCTAATGGCAATTTAGATAGGAGAGTATCTGTGAACTCTTTAGATGAGATTGGAGATTTAGCAGAAGCATTTAATTTTATGTTAGACCAGATAAAGTTAAAGATAGAAGAAGTTACTGCATCCAGGTCAAGGCTTAAGGCAGTATTGTTAAGTATGTTCGACGGAGTGATGGTCACCGATAAAAAAGGTGATATTATTTTAGTAAATAATACTTTAAAAAAAGAGTTAAAAATTAAACAGGATCCTGAAGGGAAATTGTCTCTTGAAGTAATCCGTAATCTTGAAATTCAGAAAGCAATAGAAGAGATTTTAGAAAAAAAATCAGGTATTTTTTCAAAAGAAATTACTATAACCGAACTTACTAAGAAAACATTTATTCTTCATGCTGCTCCGGTATTAAAAGGAGGTAGACCTGATGGAGCAGTTTTAATATTTCATGATATAACAGAATTAAGAAGGCTTGAACATGTAAGAAAAGATTTTATAGCTAATGTGTCTCATGAACTAAGAACACCGGTTACAAATATTCAAGGGTATGCTGAAACTTTGTTGGCAGGCGCTTGGCAAGATGAAAAAGATTTAAAAGAGTTTCTTAATATTATTTATTCTGATACAGAAAAATTAGCTCATCTAATAAATGATATTCTTGATTTATCAAAAATTGAATCAACTGATAAACCTTTAAAATTAGAACTAGTTAATTTAAATGATTTAATTTTGAAAGTAGTAAAAAATATAAATAAAAAAGCCGATAAAAAAGAAATAAAGTTGCAAAAAAACTTAGATAAGAATATTTCTAAACTGTCAGTTGATAAGATGCAGATAGAACAAGCTTTATTAAATATTATAGATAATGCTATTAAATATACCCTTAAACAAGGCAAAATTAATATATCTACAACTCAATTAAAAGATAAAGTACGCATAGATATCTCTGATACAGGTATTGGTATTCCAGAAAAAGATTTAAAACGGATATTTGAAAGATTTTATCGGGTTGATAAGGCCCGTTCGCATAAGTTAGGCGGCACCGGCCTCGGTTTATCAATTGTTAAAAACATAATTTTAAACCATAATGGTAAAATTTGGTGTAAAAGCATAGAAGGCGCAGGATCTACTTTTAGTTTTACCCTCCCC
>JAIPHQ010000006.1 GCA_021735115.1 Candidatus Omnitrophota bacterium | reverse complement strand
TTACTGTGCACCTAAAAGCTGGCCGCGACAGTATATCGATATTAACTGAAAAAGTTTTCAAATATGCTAAAGAAAATAATAAAAGAGTTCCCTTAATTTTTGGAGTTACAGAGTTGACTTCAAAAGAAGCTTCTTTTAATCAAATTTTAAGTTTAGCCCGACAAGGCCAAAAAGCAGGAATTCAGGGGATAGTCTGTAGTGTCTGGGAAGCAAAAGCGATCAAGCGAGAAACAGGGTTGCTTGCTGTAACTCCTGGAATAAGGCTTACTGGCCAACAGGCTAAAAAAAATATAACTTCTGATGATCAAAAAAGAGTTGCTAGTTTAGTCGATGCAGTTAAAGCTGGTTCTGATTATTTTGTGGTAGGGCGGCCCATTGTCAAAAGCGATAATCCTCGCAAAGCTGCAGAAAGTTTAGTAAAAAGTGCCTTTGAGTAGTTAAAAAAGAAATGATTTAGATCTAATGCAACAAAAGCGTTGTCAACGGAAATGTTGCATTAGCAGATTTTAAAATAATTTGCATTTTTATTACAAAGTCTTATAATTCTATTTTATAATTACCAGGAGGAAATGTATGGATGTTAAATTAGAAAGTTTAATCGAAAAAATTAAAAAAGAAGGTGTTGACCAAGCTCAGCAACAATCAGAGCAAATAATAAAGGATGCTCACACTAAAGGAAAGGAAATAGTCAAAAAAGCAAAGGATCAAGCTCAAAAAATTAAAGAAGAGGCAGGAAAAGATGCTCAAAAGCTTCAGGAAAACGCAAAAAGCTCTATAAGGCAAGCTGCACGGAATGTAATTCTTTCGGTGAAAGAAAAACTTATTTCTATCTTTGATAGCATTTTAAAGCGTGAGCTAAAAGAGTCCTTAAGTCCAGAGGCAGTAGCAAAAATGTTAGAATCTATAATTGATAAATGGAGCAAAGAAAAGGATAAAGAGTTTGAAGTTTTAGTAAACAAAAAAGATAAAAAAGAATTAGAAGAATTAATCTTGGCAAAGTTTGCCCAAGAAGCTAAAAATAGAATAGAGATAAAAAGTTCCAGCCAAATAGAGAATGGTTTTCAAATCGGAGTAAAGGGAGAAGATACCCATTATGATTTTTCCGATGAAGGTATAACAGAAAGCTTATCAATTTTTCTAAATCCTGCCATAGCAGACTTAATTTCAGATAAAGATGGATAAATATTATTATCTTATTACCCAGCTCCCTTTTCTTAAGTTTGGAGAACAAAATTATATAAATAATGATTCTTTTTTAGAAGAAGCAAAGAAGTGGTTAAGTGAGAAAAACTTTAAACATCTGCAAGAAGCTGACATTGATAATTTAGAAGAAACAAATGAAGTAAGTTTTTTACAAGAATATAAAAAATTTGAACTAACTTTAAGAAAAGAATTAGCTGCTTACAGAGAAAATAAAAATAGACAACAAGAATATCAACCAAAAGAAGTTTTAAAAAAAGATCTTTTGGAGGGAAATCCTTTAGAAGTTGAAAAAAAGCTATTATATTATCGGTGGCAGCAGATAGAAGAAAGCTCTAAGGATTATGTTTTTAATCTTGAAGCAGTAATTGCTTATTTTTTAAAGTTGCAAATTTTAGAAAGAGTATTAAGTTTTGATAAAGAAAAAGGAACTAAGAAATTTGATTCATTAACAGAGGTAGAAGATGCAAAAATTCGGTAAAATAGTCGCAATTAGCGGGAATATGATTACAGTTGAATTTGGTGAAAGTGTTTCACAAAATGAAGTAGGTTATGTGGTAGTGGGCCAGCAGCGCCTAAAATCAGAGGTAATCCGCATAAGTCAAGATACTGCTTCTATGCAGGTTTTTGAAGACACAAAAGGAATAAAAGTAGGGGATAAAATTGAATTTTCAGGTGAGATGATTTCAGTTGAGCTTGGCCCGGGTCTTCTTGGCCAAGTCTATGACGGCTTGCAAAATCCCCTTCATGACTTAGCCAAAGAATGCGGCGTCTTTTTACCAAGGGGCAAGCAACTTGCGGCTATAGATAGCCAAAAAAAGTGGCATTTTAAGCCCAAAGAAAAGATAAAAGGGAAAAAAGTTTCAGCTGGCCAACCTTTGGGTTATGTTGAAGAAGGTATTTTTAAGCATTTTATTTTTGTTCCTTTTTCCGCCAAAGGAGATTTGACTGTTAGCGAACTCTCCTCAGAAGGTGATTATAAAGTTAAAGATAAAATTGCAACCTTAAAAGATCAGGCTGGCAATACTATTGAAGTAACTATGATTGTTACTTGGCCGGTTAAAGTTCCAATTTCAGCTTACAATCAAAAACTTACCCCGCAAGAACCGCTAATTACTAAGATGAGGATTTTAGATACTTTTTTTCCGGTTGCAAAGGGGGGTACCTATTGTATACCTGGCCCATTTGGTTCTGGGAAAACTGTTCTCCAACAGCTTATAAGCCGTTATGCAGATGTAGATATTGTAATTCTTGCCGCTTGTGGAGAAAGAGCCGGGGAGGTAGTTGAAACTTTAAAAGAATTTCCGAAATTAGAAGATCCGCGCACAGGGCGTTCTCTTATGGAGAGGACTATTGTTATTTGTAATACAAGTTCTATGCCGGTTGCAGCAAGAGAGGCGTCTGTTTATACTGCGGCAACTCTAGGGGAGTATTATCGCCAGATGGGGCTTAATGTTTTGCTTTTGGCAGATTCTACTTCTCGTTGGGCTCAAGCTATGCGTGAAATCTCGGGAAGATTGGAAGAAATTCCCGGGGAAGAAGCATATCCTGCCTATCTTGAATCCCGGATTGCTGAATTTTACGAACGAGCCGGTTATGTTCAACTTTCCTTTGATGCAAAAGGAAGCCTTACTATTGGCGGAACTGTATCGCCGGCGGGAGGAAATTTTGATGAACCGGTTACACAATCTACTCTTAAGGTGGTGGGGGCTTTTCATGGTTTATCGCGGGATAGAGCTAATGCCCGCAAATATCCTTCAGTTGATCCACTGCAGAGTTGGTCACGCTATCAAACCCCTTTAGATAAAGATAAAGTAAAAAAAGCCAGAGATGTTTTAATTAAAGGAGATGAAGTAGATCAGATGATGAAAGTTGTAGGTGAAGAAGGAACTTCAATAGATGATTATCAAGTATATCTAAAAGCAGATTTTTTAGACACAGTTTATTTGCAGCAAAATGGATTTAATTCGATAGATGCAGCAACAGGTATTAAAAGACAAGCTTATGTTTTCGATAAAATATTTTCTATTCTTGATACTGAATTCAGTTTTTCTGATAAAGATGATGCTAGAAAGATGTTTTATCAGTTAAGGTCACTTTTTATTGATTGGAACTATACCGAAATTGATTCGGATAAATATAAAAAATTAGAAAAAGAAATTGACAGTTTCCTAAATTCACAAAAACGTAAAGAGGAAGAAGATGAAAAAAGTTCATAGTAAAATTTTAAGTATCGTTGGAAATGTAATCACAGTTAAAGCTAAAGGGGTTGCTTATGAGGAACTGGCAGAAGTAAAAAGCCATCGGGGAAAGTCATTAGCTCAAGTTATAAAAATCGACAAAGACCTGGTTTCTTTACAGGTTTTTGCGGGCAGCCGAGGGGTTTCAACTAATGATCAGGTGGTGTTTTTAGGCCATCCGATGAAAGTTTCATTTTCAGAAGATATGTTAGGCAGGGTGTTTGATGGAAGCGGAAGGCCGCGTGATAAAGGACCAAGCTTAGCTGAAAACACAATTGAGATTTCCGGGCCTACAGTTAATCCGGTTAAAAGAACTATACCGGAAAGAATGATTCGAACAAATATACCAATGATTGATGTGTTTAATTCTTTGGTTGTTTCTCAAAAGCTTCCCATATTTTCTACATCAGGAGAGCCTTATAATGAGTTGCTTGCCCGCATTGCTTTACAAGCTGAAGCAGATATGATTATTTTAGGCGGCATTGGCCTAAAGTATGATCAATATTTATTTTTTAAAAAAAGAATAGAAGAAGGCGGGGCTCTTTCACGTTCAATATTTTTTATCCATACCGCATCAGATCCGGTAGTAGAAGGGTTGATGGTTCCTGATCTTTGCTTGGCGGTTGCAGAAAAGTTTGCGCTTCAAAATAAAGATGTTTTAGTCTTACTTTCAGATATGACCAACTTTGCTGATGCCTTAAAAGAGATTGCAATTACTATGGAGCAGGTTCCTTCCAATAGAGGGTATCCGGGTGATCTTTATAGCCAGCTAGCTAAAAGATATGAAAAAGCAGTTGAATTTGAAGATTCAGGTTCAATCACAGTCTTGTCAGTAACTACCATGCCGGGAGATGATGTAACCCATCCTGTTCCTGATAATACAGGTTATATTACAGAGGGCCAATTTTATTTGCGCGCAGGATCTATAGCACCCTTTGGGTCGCTGAGCCGTCTCAAGCAGCAAGTAAATGATAAAACTAGAAAAGACCATCGGGCAATTATGGATGGCATGATTCAGCTTTATGCTCAATACAGAGATACAGAAGAAAAACGCTCTATGGGTTTTAAGATGAGTTCTTGGGATAGAAAGCTGCTTAAATATGGAAAACTTTTTGAGTCAAAGATGATGGATTTAACTGTAAATATTCCTATTGAAAAGGCTTTAGATAATGGTTGGCAGATACTTTCTGAATGCTTTGAACCGGAAGAAACTAGCTTTAGAACGGATTTAATCAAAGAGTTTTGGCCTAATGGCAAAAGTTAGAATAACCAAACAAGAACTACGGAAGCAAAAAGATTCCTTAGCTAGATTTAGGCGCTATCTTCCTACCTTACAGCTTAAGAAAAAACAGCTTCAAAGACAAATCTTGAAAGTCCATCAACAGATAGATAAGGTTTCCCATCAAGAAGAAGATTTTAGAAATCAAGTTATTGGTTGGGTTGATTTATTTGCTCAAGATAATTCTATAGGGGAATTATTAACCATAGAATCTATAGAAACTAAAGCAAATAATGTTGCCGGGGTTGATTTACCCGAATTTGATAAAGTTAAATTCAAGCAGGATGATTATAGTTTTTTTACAACTTCTCTTTGGATTGATTCCGGAATAGAAGCTGTCAAAGAGATGATTAGTTATAAAGTGCACTTAATTGTGCTGCATAAACAATTAGATGCTTTAAAAGAAGAGCTAAGGGTTACCAACCAAAGAGTGAATTTATTTGAGAAGGTTAAAATTCCTGAAGCGGAAGAAAACATTAGAATAATTCAGATTTATTTAGGAGAAAGAAGAACCGCTGCTGTGGTAAGAGGTAAAATTGCCAAAGCAAAAATTGAACAGAAAAAGGTGTTGCAATGATTGTAAAGATGCGCAAAGTTACAATTCTAGCTTCCAAAACAAGCGTTGATTCAACCCTGCATGATCTACGTGAATTAGGGCTGGTGCATATCCGGCACCTAAGAAAACCGCATGCTGATTATATAGATACGGTAAAAAAGAGGGTATCTAGAATAGATAAAATTTTAAATATTATTGGAGATTCAAAAAAACAAAAAGAACTTAGTAAAGAAGAACTGGTAGATGCCCCTAAAGAAATCATCAGCTTGTTTCGGGAAAAAAGTAAGTTAAAAGAAAGCATAGAAGAACTTAAATCTGAAACTGTTTGGTTTAGGCAATGGGGAAATATATCAAAAAAAGATATTCATAGTCTTGCTGATAAAGGAATTTTTATAAGTTTATATATTTGCAGAAAAAAAGAGTTCGAAAAAGCTAAAAAAGATCATCTAATTTACAAGATAGGCAAGATAGGGTCTAATTTTCAGGTAATAGATATAAGCAGAAAAAAAGATAAAGACTTGGGTTTTAAAAAAATTGAAGCCCCTGACAAAGACCTTTCTTCATTAAGAAAAAAAATTAATAGCCTAGAGCAGGAAAAGCAAGAGCTTGAAGGTAAGGTAAAATCATTTTCAATTTATCGTAATTGTTTTATTAAATATAGGGAGAAGTTGCTTAATAAGTTTGAGTTTATAAAAGTAAAATTTGGAATGGCAGAGTCAGAAAGCCTAACTTGGCTTCAAGGTTTTTGTCCCGGTGACTCGGTACAAGTTATAGAAAAAGCTGCTAAAAATAAGGGGTGGGGGATTATCGTTGAAAAACCTGACAACTCCGAAAAAGTCCCAACTTTGATCAGAAATCCAAAGTGGGTCAAAATTATAAAACCTGTTTTTAATTTTATGGGAACTTTACCTGGATATCGTGAGTATGATATAAGTTTTTGGTTTTTGCTTTTTTTTAGCCTATTTTTTGCTATGTTAGTCGGGGATGCAGGGTATGGATTAATTTTTCTTATGGCCACTTATCTGGCAAGAAGAAAATTTAAAAAGGCTCCAGCGGAACCGTTTTTTCTAACTTATACTTTGAGCCTAGCAACTATTATTTGGGGAGCTTTGTCAGGAAATTGGTTTGGCGCAGAAGCGGTTGCACGGCTTCCTTTTTTCAACTCTTTAGTTATTGACCGAATTAATAGTTTTGCACAAGTTAACCAGGATTTTATGATCTACTTTTGTTTTATTATTGGAGTGGTGCATCTTTCTATAGCTCATCTAATGAAAGCTTTTCGCTATCTTAACTCTTTAAAAGCTTTGGCGGAAATCGGCTGGATTTGTATCTTATGGACAGCTTTTTTTGTGGCTAGCAAATTGCTTGTGGGCCGGCCAGCACCAGGTTTTATTGTCCCTTTAGGTATTATTGGAATTGCAGCTGTTATTTTATTTTCTAACTTCCAGAAAAATATTTTTAAGGGAGCTTTATCTACTTTAGGGACTTTACCTTTAGATGTTATCAGTTCTTTTACTGATATTATTTCTTATTTGCGTCTTTTTGCAGTTGGTTATGCGACAATTGCAGTTGCGACTGCATTCAATACTATGGCAACAACTACAGGGTTAGGAGGAATTTTAGGGGGAGTGGCA
Organism: Candidatus Omnitrophota bacterium; assembly: GCA_021735115.1. Next base: position 8,420 of record JAIPHQ010000006.1, on the reverse strand, counting down.
GCTGCAGTAATTCTTTTTCTCGGCCATAGTTTAAATATTTTGTTGTGTCTAATGTCAGTTATAGTGCATGGGATTAGGCTTAATTTGCTTGAGTTTTCCGGACAATTAGGGATGGAATGGTCTGGTCAAGAATATAAGCCGTTTAAGTAATAAATTACTAATTACTAAATGTAATAATCAACGAATATACGAATCAATTGCGAATTTACGAATTTTTAAAATTCTTATTTGTATATTCGTAAAGATTAGTAAATTCGTAGATGATAATTGATTAATCAATTAACAAATATAGGAGGTACGAAATGATACAAGGATTTGGTGATATGAGTTTATCTTTAGCATTTGCTGCAGTAGGCTCTGCCTTGGGTACAGGTGTAGCCGGGATGGCTGCAGTAGGAGCTTGGAAAAAAGCTTTTGCCCAGAACAAAACTGCTCCATTTACTTTACTTGCTTTTGTGGGAGCGCCTTTAACTCAAACTATTTATGCTTGGATATTGAGAGATCAAATTATTGGTGCTAATTTACCTGCCACCACCCCTACTTATGTATTTCAAGCCGTGCTAGGCTTATCTGCCGGTATTGCTATGGGAGCTTCGGCTTATATGCAGGGAAAAGCTGCAGCAAGAGCTTGTGATGCTTTAGCAGAGACTGGTAAAGGGTTTGGTCAATATATAACAGTACTTGGAATAATTGAAACTGTAGCCTTATTTGTGATGGTATTTTGTATGATGGCGCTTCCTTCAGCTTAGTAGGGTGTACCCAAGTAGGACGTCTACAAAGAGGTGTTTACAGACGTCCTACTTTTGGCGAAAATAGGGCGTCTACTAAAAGGGTTGATACTTCGGCTTCGCTCAGCATCAACCCGAAATGAAATCAAAAGGGTTGATTTTTTTGTCAATTCTTGTTATTATTGCGGATACGGGCGGTTAGCTCAGTTGGTTTAGAGCGTCTCGTTTACACCGAGAGGGTCGTGGGTTCGAATCCTACACCGCCCATGTCTTCATATAAAGAAGGTACCGAAGGATGAAAGGATGACGGACGAAAAGACGAAATCGTCTGTCGTCTATCGTCCCTCTTCTCTCGGAACAAAGTTATAATTCAGAAAATGGACTTAAAGATTTTAAGACATTCATGCTCACACGTTTTAGCTTCAGCAGTTAAAAAACTGTATCCAGAGGCTAAGTTAGGTATAGGCCCTGCTATTGAAGAAGGGTTTTACTATGATTTTGATATTCCGGGAGGGTTGAGTGAAGAAGATTTACCCAAAATTGAAAAATTGATGGAAGAGGAGATAAAATCCAAACTACCCTTTAGCCAGAAAGAATTGAGTAAAGAGGAAGCTATAGATTTTTTTAGAAAAAAAGGTGAGATTTATAAAATAGAATTAATTAAAGATTTAGGAAAAGATAAAGTTTCAATTTTTCAGCATAATGATTTTATAGATTTATGTAAGGGGCCGCACCTAAAAGACACTGGGCCTTTAAAAAACTTTAAATTGCTTTCGGTATCAGGAGCTTATTGGCGGGGTGATCAGAAAAATGCCCAATTAAGCCGGATATATGGAACAGTTTTTCCTGACAGAAAAAGCTTAAAGAAATATTTAAACCGGATAGAAGAGGCAAAAAAAAGAGATCATCGTAAATTAGGTAAAGAGTTAGGGCTATTTGATATATACCCAGAACAAGCCGGGGCAGGATTAGTTTTTTATCTTCCTAAGGGTGCAATTTTGCGTAAAATTATTACAGATTGGGAGATAGATCAGCATCTAAAGCGGGGTTATCAGATGATTAATACCCCCCATATCATGAATAAAAATCTTTGGGATAAAAGCGGCCATCTTGATTATTATCAAGAATATATGTATCCAATTAAAAAGGAAGACCAGGAATTTATTTTAAAACCTATGAATTGTCCTGGACATATTCTTGTTTATAAATCAAAATTGCATAGTTTTAGGGATCTTCCTCTTAGGCTGTTTGAATTAGGCACGGTTTATCGGTTTGAAAAAAGCGGAGTATTGCATGGATTGCTTCGTCTTAGAGGCTTTACCCAAGATGATGCTCATATTTTTTGTAAAAAAGAAGATCTTTATTCTGAAATTGAAGGAGTTATTGAATTTGTCAAATCTACTATGGAGAAATTTGGTTTTAGTGACTATAGCGCAGAATTAAGCACTCGTCCGGATGAGTTTATTGGAAAGCAGAAAGATTGGGAAGAAGCAGAAAATATTTTAGAAGAAGTCTTGAAGAAGAAAAAACTTAATTATAAATTAAACCCCGGAGATGGAGCTTTTTATGGGCCTAAAATAGATATTATCTTAAAAGATGCTATCGGAAGAAGCTGGCAGTGTGCTACTGTTCAGCTTGATTATAATATTCCCGAAAGGTTTGATTTGACTTATCGTTCAAAGGAAGATAATGATCAAAGGGTGGTAATGATTCACCGTGTTATCTTAGGAAGCCTAGAAAGATTTATGGCTACATTGATAGAACATTTTGCTGGTGCTTTGCCTTTTTGGCTTGCACCGACCCAAATTAGTGTTTTAAATATCAATAAAGATGTAGCTGATTATGCCAAAAGAATAAAAACAAAATTAGAGGAAGAGGGTTTTAGGGTTGAGAGCGATTTAGATGAGGAAACTCTACAGAAAAAAATTAGAAAAAAGGAACTCCTAAAGATACCTTATATGGTAATAGTAGGAAGACAAGAAAAGGAAGACAAAACAATTTCTTTACGGAAAAGAGGAAAAGAAAATTTAGGTTCAAAGAAATTAGAACAATTGATAACTTTTTTAAAAAAGGAGGCCAAATAGGTGAAGAAAAGAGTAAGAGTGAATTTGAGAATTGTTGCAGAAAATTTAAGGTTAATTAGCCCCGAGGGAGAACAATTAGGAATTGTAACCCGCAAGGAGGCTTTAGATAAAGCAAGAGAGCATGGGCTTGATTTAGTTGAGATTGCTCCTTCTGCAAAACCGCCGGTGTGCCGGATAATGGATTTTACAAAATATAAATATGAACAAAATAAAAGGGAGAAAGAATTAAAAAAACACCAGAAACATTCCCAGCTTAAAGAAGTTAGGATTACACCTCGTACAGAACAACACGACTATCAAGTTAAGCTAAAAAGAATAAAAAGTTTTTTAGAGAAAAGACATAAAGTAAGAATAAGGATGCGTTATAAGGGAAGAGAAATTACTCATAAAGAAATCGGGAGAAAGATCATAGATAATATCATAAAAGACACAGAACCTATCGCTCAAATAGATAAAGAACCTGTAATGAGGGGTAAAACTATGATATTTACTTTAAGCCCGAAATAGCTATAATAGACAACATATTGAGGAGGAAGATATGCCAAAATTAAAAACAAGAAAATCAATTGCCAAAAGAATTAAAATTACAAAAAAGAAAAAGGCGTTAAAAGGAAAAGCCGGAAGAAGGCATTTGTTGAGCGGAAAAGGCCGTAAAAGAAAAAGAAACTTACGGAAAAAAGATTTAGTGCCAAAAGAATTTCAAAAAGTGGTAAAAAGAGCTTTACCCTATTCTGCTTAAGTTAGTTAAATTGTTAAAAAGGAGTTTATTATGAGAGTGAGAAGTCCTGTAGCTTCTAGAAAAAGAAAGAAAAAAGTCCTAAAACAGGCTAAAGGGTATTGGGGAAGACGGTCTAAAAACTATCGTAGGGCAACTGAAACTTTACGCAGGGCCTACGTCTATGCTTATAATCACAGAAGGCTTAAAAAAAGAGAGTTTCGTTCGCTATGGATTACCCGTCTTAATGCAGCTGCCAGAGAAAGGGGAACATCTTATCGGGAATTAATTAATGATTTAAAAAAGAATAATATAATTCTTTCCCGCAACGTGTTAGCATTGATTGCTTCTGAAAATCCAGAGGTTTTTGATCAGATTGTAGAGAAAATAAAAAACTAAAGGATATGGCCAAAGAATTATGAAATATGTAATTATTGTTGGGTGTAGCCGTGCTGGGAGGGCTTTAGCCCAAGAGCTATCCAGTAAAGAAAATGTTGTTGTAATTGACAAGAGTTTAAAAAATCTTGATTTTTTAAAGGAAGATTTTAACGGAAAAAAAATATGGGCAGATGCTTTAGATGTGGTTACTTTAGAAAAAGCCGGGATTAAAGAGGCAGATGCCCTTTTTTTACTTACCGGCAATGATAATCTTAATCTAGTTGTTGGAAAAGTTGCCAAAAGAAAGTATAAAACTAAAAAAGTAGTTTTACAAGTAAATGATGCCATGAAGAAAAAAATATTTGGAGAAGAAGGTTTAACTATAATTAATAAAACCTATCTATTGGGTGAGGTATTAAAAAAGTGTATATTGTAATTGCTGGCGCAGGCCGGCTAGGATTAATTTTAGCAGAAAGGCTTAAGGAAGATAAACATCAAGTTTGCTTAATTGATAAAAATCGAGAACTTTGTGATTCTTTGGCTAGTAAATTAGATAATATAATGATCATTTGTGGGGATGCAACTTATCCAGGTGTTTTAAGAGAAGCAAAAATAGAAAAAGTAGATGTCTCTGTTGCAGCAACTTCAGCTGATGAAGACAATATCATTATTTCATATCTAGCCAAGGATTTTTTTGGGATAAAAAGAACAGTTTCTCGAGTTAATGATCCAAAGCATATTCCTTTGTATAAATACATGAAAGTTGATAATCCCGTGGATTCAACTTCAATTATTGCGCGAGTTGTCGAAGAAGAAGCATCTTTCTCTGATGTGATGAATCTGTTAAGTATTAAAAAAGGAAGGCTTTCTATCGTTAGAGTTGATATTCCAGAAGATTCTCCTGTGGCTAACAAATCTTTAAAAGATATTAAACTTCCTTCTAATTCAGTTTTGATTTCTGTATTACGCGGGCCTGAAATTGTTATTCCTTCTGGTTCAACCACTATTCTTCCCGGAGATGAAATAATCGCTGCTACTTTAATTGACAGCGAAACAGATTTAACTAGGTCTCTTATCGGAAAGGTATAATGAAACCTCTTTTAGGCATTATTCTAGAAATTTGTTGTTGTTTAGTGATTATTTTAGCCGGATATCTATTAGCATTGGCTGTAAACTTCTTTTTTCTTCTTAAAATTTAGTTATGATAATTTCACCTACCAAAAAAGATCTATCAACAATTTTAAATTTACTGGGGAGATTAATCTTAGGATTAAGCTTTTTTATGTTAGTTCCGCTTTTGGTGGCGCTGATTATGGATGAAATATCTCCTCTTTTTGATTTTATTATTGGTGCAACTGTAAGTGGAGCTCTAGGATTTTTTTTATTAGTTTTTTTTCCAATCAAAAAAGAAATATCTTGGGTACACACCTTTTTTACAGTTAGCTTAGGCTGGTTATTCTTCTCGCTTTTAGGAGCCATTCCTCTTATTTTATCTGGGCATTTCGGTTCTTTTTTAGATGCTTGGTTTGAAGCCATGAGTGGGTTTGCTACGACTGGATTGATTTTAGTACAAGATCTAGATCATATGTCTTTTGCTCATAATAGCTGGCGGCATCTTACTATGTTTATTGGTGGCCAGGGTATAATCTTAGCTAGTCTTTCAATATTAATTCAAACCAGAAAAGTTGCGGTAGGATTTTATCTTGGTGAAGGAAGACAGGAAAGAATTTTGCCAAATGTTGTTGGAACGGCTAGGTTTATCTGGAAGGTTAGTTTTGTTTATTTAATTTTAGGGGTAGCTGTTTTCTTTTTTATATTAAACAGAATTGGTTTATCTTCAGTTAAATCAATTTTTCAAGCATTTTGGTTGTTTTTTGCTGCTTTTGATACAGGCGGATTTACTCCCTATAAACAAAGTATTGCTTATTATCATAGTTTTTACCTAGAAATTGCTACACTTGTTTTTATGATATTAGGAGCTTTTAATTTTAATTTACATTTTTGGCTTTGGCACAAAGATAAAAAGGAAATATTTAAAAATTTTGAAATAAAAACTTTTATTTTTACTTTTTTTTCATTAACATTATTAACTTATATTCCTTTTTTAGGGAGTAACCTTTCGCAATTATTTAGAGGCGGTTTTTATCAGCTTATATCAGCACATACCGGGTGTGGTTTTACTAATTTAGAAGAGGGCGTTTTAATGGGATTTCCTCTTCTTTCTCTTTTAGCCGTAATATTTGCGATGATGATCGGAGGAGGGGTTTGTTCTACTACCGGTGGTATTAAATTATTACGGATAGGGATTATTTTTAAAACTATTCGTGCTGAGGTTAAACGCTGGATTATGCCCCCGGGTGCAGTATTTAAAGAAAAATATCATCATTTGAATGATGTTCTTTTAACTAATAAAAAGATAAGAGATGCTTTTATAATTTTTATTTTATTTATAATTACCTATGTGGCGGGCGCATTAGTAGCTATTGGTTTGGGTTATCCAGCTACTGCTGCTCTTTTTGAATCAGTTTCTGCAACTGCAAATGTAGGTTTGTCTAGCGGGATAACTAGCCCTACCATGCCTGCTATTTTAAAGGTGGTATACATAATTCAGATGTGGATAGGCCGGCTAGAGTTTATTGCAATTTTTGTTACTTTAGGAGCATTGTTATCATTTTTTAGAAAATAGGGGCACAGATGAACACAGCCCCGAACCAGAGATTTTGCTTTGCAAAATCACGGTTCAGGGCTGCCGTGGACCGTACTTTGTTCTGGTTCACGGCAGATAAAAAAGGGGGTACACAGATTTTTAAATTTAAAGGCGTGGTATTATTTTTTACTTTAACCCTGATTTTTTTATTTTCCTTAACTGGCTGGGCGCAATCTTATCAAGTAAGTTTAGCAAAATTAATTGAAACTCCGGAAAAATATGACAAAAAGAAAGTTTTATTTAAATCTGAAATCATCGGGGACTTGCTTAATACTAAAGAAGGAAGCTGGTTTAATGTACAGTCACAAAATTATAATATAGGTATTTTTTTAAAAGACCATAGCAACATAGATAAAATTACTTATTGGGGGGATTATAAAAGAAAAGGAGATATAGTTGAAATTGAAGGTGTTTTCTATAAAAATTGCCCTATTTCTAACCAGAGAGCTGTTCATCTAGTTGATTTAGAAGTGGTAAAACAGGGAAAAGAACTTATCCATTCAATATCTATCGAAAAAAAGAAGGCTGCTTTGATTGGTTTTGTAATTTTCTTGACAATAGGGATTATTTATCTTATAAAAATAAAATTATGGCACAAGAAATAAAAAAAATAAAAGAATCATTTGAAAAAGATTTAAAACAAGCAGAAAATAAAGATTTTATCGAGAATCTAAAGATAAAATATTTAGGCAGAAAGTCTAAAATATCTGAACTTTTTTCTAATATTCCCAATTTGCCTAAACAAGAAAGAGGCAATTGGGGTAAAGAGTTGAACATTTTAAAAAATCAAATAAGTTCAGCTATTGAAGAAAAGTTGTCAAATAAAGTTCAGAAAGAAGAGAGATTAGATTTAACTTATCCAGCCAAACACCCTCAAAAAGGATCAATACATATTTTAAGTTCAGTTACAAAAGAAATATGTTTAATTTTTAAAGAGTTAGGATTTAATATTATAGAAGGTAATGAAGTCGAGGATGAGTGGCATAATTTTTCTGCTTTAAATATTCCGCTTGACCATCCTTCTCGGGATGCCTTTGATACCTTTTACCTAGATTTAGCCAAAAAAGATAAAAAAAGTGGAAATTGGCTGTTGAGAAGCCACACCTCTCCTTCCCAAATAAGAATCATGCAGCAGGTTGAACCTCCTTTAGCTGTTATTTCTCCTGGTAGGGTTTACCGGCCGGATGTAGTTGATGCGACCCATTCTTTTATGTTTTATCAAATAGAAGGATTTGTGGTTGGCCAAGATATAAATTTTTCGCACCTAAAAGGAACGCTTCTTTATTTCGCTCGACAGTTTTTTTCTCAAGAGGTCCAGTTGCGGTTTAGGCCTCATTTTTTTCCTTTTACCGAACCCTCTGCAGAGGTTGATGTCTCATGTGTTATTTGTTCAAAGAAAAATAAACAAAAAAAACAAGAAAGATGCCCAGTTTGTAAGGGTAAGGGTTGGCTTGAGATATTGGGTTGCGGGATGATTCATCCTGATGTGTTAGAAGCTTGTAATATAGATAGTAAAAAATATCAGGGTTTTGCTTTTGGGATGGGCGTCGATAGAATTGTTATGCAAAAATATCAAATAAATGATATTAGGCTTTTTTATGAAAATGATACAAATTTCCTAAAACAATTTTCTATTTAAAATTATGGATTTTAGCCTTAACTTTATAAAACAATTTGTAGATATTAAAAATTCAGCTCAAGATATTGCCAAGCGCCTTACTTCAGCTGGCCTTGAGGTAGAAAATTTAGAGAAAATTTCTGATGATTGGGTTTTTTCTGCTGAAGTTACTACTAATCGCTATGATTGG
>JAIPHQ010000005.1 GCA_021735115.1 Candidatus Omnitrophota bacterium | reverse complement strand
TAAGTTCTCCACCTTTGCGGATCAGGATATCTCCGCTTTCTGAATCTATATCTCCATAAAGGATCAAGGTTGATTTATTTTGGCCTGTTCCGTCACCGATAGTTAAGCTGTTGAACTTTAGGTCTTTTCTTGCTCTTATCGTAACATTGGCATCGATAACGATATCTTCTCGGAGGTCATCACCGATCTTGGCTTCTTGGGCAGTAAGTTCAGCCAGCTCATCTTGTTGGCTAACTCTTACTTCTTTTTCAACTATTTCTTTGGCTTCTTCTGTCTCTATCTGCTCCTGGCCAATCGTAAATGTATCACTGGATAATCCATAGACTGAACTATCATAATAGTCAGAAACTTTTATCTTTGCTTGGCCAGAACTCATATCTTCAGGTATATCCCAAACAAAACTGCCGCTATTTTTTACTTCTTTAGCAATTGTTTTAAAAGTAGCTCCGTTGTCAAGACTGTACTCTATCTTTACCGGGTATGAATCCTGATGGCCCAGAGCCGACCAAAGGATCTCTTTGGTTTGGCCAGCCGGCCAACTTTCATCGCCGTTAGGAGAGATAATAAGTATCTTGCCTTGCCGGTAGTCGATGCTAACCCTTTTAACCTTTTCCTCTTTTAATTTTAACTCAAACTTTAAGTTGTTTCCAGGGGAAAAATCGCCTTGAGAAGCATAGTAGTAGGTATCATTTTTAGAATCAGTTATATAGCTGTCTCCGCCGTCTACTGAGATATCAAACTCAACTGCCGGTTCTTCTCCCTCTGTATTTGATACGGTCTCTAGATAAGGAACAACCACCCTGACTTGGTAAGGAAGATCAAAAAGAACTGAACTGTAACTTCCTTCTTTGTCTTCTTCTGAGATTAAATCCCCGTCTGCAGTTATCTTTAAACTATTAAATATAGGTAAGGAGACTTTTTCTTGTTCAGATTCCTGCTGATTATCTAGATAAGGTTTTTCTTCGGCATACTTTCTAACTCGTATCCAATCATAGTAACTGCCGTCGCTATCTCCAGTCTCCAGACCAATATAACCTTCTTTAATTCCAGTTTCATCCTGATAGGATACTGATTCTTGGCCGCGGTAAAAAGTAAGGCTGCTCTCTTTTGCTACAACTTTATAGTTATAAGAAGCAGCAGGAGAAATAGCAATCGGGTTATTTGCTTTTACTATATTGCCTATGGCTATGCAATGCTGGGCATCATCTATATTTGAAGAATAACCTACCTGGGTTGAATTAGGATTTTCTTTGTCTTCTCTGACAATAACTCTAACTTCATCTTCAGGGGCGGCTTTAACTTCTAAAATACCATCTTTAAGCTGGTAGTTTTTAGAGATAATTTTTGCCCCGGATAGTTTTAATTGAGAATCAGCAACTTCGTACTCTCCGGTAAGTTGAGTATAAAGCTGCCACTTGTCTTGATTTAGTTTTTTGCCGGAGAAAGTTTCGTAGAAATCAAAAACTGCTTCCGGGTTAGATAAGTCTTTGGCTTGAGAGTTACCATAGTAAAGATACAGACTGAGGCCCTCGGCTGGAATGTAGGGCAGCTTAACCCAAAAAGTAGCTACACGATTTGGAGCTTCGCCGCTGACAGCTTCCTGATAATAAGAAAGAGGTGTTTGGCCGTCGGCACTGGTAAAACGAATATCTTTAAAATCAACTTGGCTATTTCCCTGGCAATAAATATCTGCTTCCTCTAAAGAACTTCCTTGGGCTATTTTAATTTGAAGTTGGTAGTTATACAAAGGCCGGCTTAAAGGGTTAACTATCTCTATTGGTTTTCTGTAGTTAAAACCAGATAACTCTGGTTGGCCAAAACTACCGGCTACTCCTGAACTGTCAGTGTAGGTAATTTTTACTTTATAAAGCGTGCTATCTTTAGAAAAGATTGCTCTCCATCTTAGGCTGTCTCCTGAGACAAAATTTGGCGAGGTTTGGCTTGATACCGGAGTTCCATAAGTTACCGGGATATAGTTATTTCCGCCGTCAGCAGAAACTTCCAGCCTTACCTGGCCTTCAAACTCCCAGGTGGCAGTAATAGTCTCGATCTGGCCGTCGCTGGAATAGCTTGAGTTAAGTTCATAGATACCGGTTTCGGGGAAACTTTCCGGGTCAAGAGAATAATCTCCCTGGCCATCGACGCTCCAAACTATAGCTGATTGGTAACTAACTGTATCGGGGTTAGCAAAGGCGGGCAGAAAAAATACCCCTAAAAACAACACAAAAATAGGGGTCAGGTCTCCACACTTCACTTTTTTAATTATTTTATTTATCATTATTTTCCCCAGTTACCCGGTCTTTTTTCTCAAGCTACTTACAATATGCCATAAATAGGGGCCTTTTTCTATAGGTAAAACTACTCATTTTCTTTGCACAAACTACTCATTCATTGTGCGTTGAATATTACCATCGACGAGTATACAAATCTTTTACGAATATACGAATTAGCAATTCGTTGATCATCCTTTCCCTATGATCCTCCAATGCCCACCTCTTTTGTCTCCCATTCTTTGAACAATTTTCTTCTCTTTCAGTTTTTTGATATGTTTTTGAATAGCAGACGGATTAATTTTTAGTTTTTCCGCTAATTCATTATAAGTTATTGTGGGATTTTTTTGCATATTAACCACAATTTCTTTTTGACGATTTGACAATTTCACACCACCTTTTATACCACCTTTTATACCACCTGTTTTTGCTTCGGTTTTCCAGCCTAACGGAATGATTGTTTTGAAGATGTCTTCTTCTATCAACTCAGGGTCGCTGCCGGAATAAATTTTACAATATTTAAAAAGCTTTTTGACTCCGGAACCTAATTCATCGGCACGGCCTATTTCCTTAAATATTCTGGCAATAACCGGATTCTTGGGGAAAGGCGAAAAATTTGCCGGGTTTATTAAACCATGGCCATGAGGCCTGTTGCTGTTTTCAGTATAGACCCGGCCTCTTTCAATAATAAATTTTGCGGGAAACGGATTAGTATATTCCCTGTGTATAAGAATATTTCCGGCAACCTCCCTAAAAATGTGATCCCTAATATTTATCCGTTGTTCATCTTCAAGATAAAATTTATCGGGGAGATGCTTGTTAACGAAAGCCATAATCCTATCATAACTCTCAATCAGATTTGTTCTTATATCATCCCGATCGTCGTATCTGTCTATATCCTTAATTCTTAGGATAGCATCGGTACGGTGGTGAGGCAATACCGACATTATTACTTCGTCTTTCCCAAACAACAAAATTGAAGCAAGCGTAAAACCTTCTTGGCCTTTGCTATAATTCTTTAAATAAAGCTGTGCACTTTTTAACAACTCAATGTCATCCATATCCGCCCAGGGATGCCCAGGGTTCTGAATTCTTGCCAGTTTCCGAGTTTTCTCAATTAAATCACTTCGTAAATCCTTAAGGGCTAGATAAGGATAAACCTTATTTTCAGAATAAGTTGTCTGCTTTCTAACATACAACGATGTTACAAGGCTAGAATTCTCAGTAATATCAAAGTCACCATCCTCATTTCGGTCTATTATCCTACCTTTATATTTGTGCACTTGCGAGCTTTCAGGAACATAAACATAAAGAATAATTTTATTTCCCACCACAACTTCTTTCAAAGTTAAATAGAATGCCGGATTAATTACTTGTGGATTATTAATAGCGGTGGCAAAATCTTTTTTTATCTGTGCTACCTTTTTCTTATTAATACCAACAATTTTACTGGCGTCATTTACTCCTAATAATAATTCCCCGCCAAAGCGATTTAAAAAAGCGCAGACAGTCTCAAAAACTTCTTTGCTAAGTTTATCTCTACATTCTTTAAACTCAACATGCATTCCCTCGCCCTGTTTAATAATTGATTTTATTTTCTTCTTCTGCATCTTGGTAATCTTTTACCTTATTATTCGTATAAATTTCCTCCTGCGCTAAAACCACTTCGCCAAGGCTTCGGGGGCCAAGAGCTTCGGAGGACAAGCGTAAATTCGTTGATAGCCACTTGTAGCCTAAAACTCAATATTCTTCGATATCAACTATATTATGCTTTATGGCGTATTTGATCAAATCAGCGGTACGGTGTAAATCTAACTTTTTTAAAAGATCATTTTTATAGTTTTCTACTGTACGGGTGCTTATATATAATATATTACCTATTTCTTTAGCAGTCTTACCTTCCCCGACTAAACGAAGAACCTCTTTTTCTCTTTCAGTTAAACTGCTTTTTTTATTTAGTTTAGAAGATTTTTTCTCAGCGGCTTTTTCGATTAGTTGAGAAGAAACCGACGGAGTCAGATAAACTTTACCGTTAACTATTTTAGATAGGGCTGGCACTAGTTCTTGAGCAGCTTTTTCTTTAACCAGATAACCATCAGCTCCGGCTTCAAAAGCCTTCATAATATAGACATGGGTTTTATAAACCGTAATCATCAAAATCTTAGTTTGGCTAGATACAGCTTTAATCTTTTTTATCAAATCAAGGCCGCTTAATTTAGGCATGGAGATATCTAAGAGCAGAATGTCTGGTTTTATCTTCTCCACCTCTGCTAAAGCTTCCTCTCCATCGGTTGCTTCTTTGATCACTTGAAAATCAGAATGATTTTTAAGAATATTCTTTAAGCCTTCTCTGATAATATCATGATCATCTGCTATTATTACTGTATAAGCCATTTTATTAGGGGGTCAGGTCTCCACTCTTGACTCTTTTTAATAAGAACAAGCACCTATTTATTATGCTAATAGCCTTGATGCCGAAATTCTGTAAAAAAGTCAAACACCAATATAAAAATTAAACCTGGCCTTTATACTTTTATTTCTTTCTCTAGCTCTTCTAAAAGCTTATTAAGCTCTTTGTTCTTTTTCCTTGCCTGCTTTGTCCTTTTAAATGCCTGGCTTACTCCGGTGTCTTTAATTTTACCACAAAAGGAAGCTATTTGATTAAGAGTTTGTTGGGTATATTTACGCGCCAGATATAATATGATTTTTCTCCTTAATCTCTTGTTCTTATTATTTTTTTTATTGTCTTTTATTTTATTCTCTACTCGGGTTTTGATTTCCGCCAGAGTTGGTTCTTTTCGATACTGCAGTTCATTTATGATCGGAATCTCTGAGTTTTGTTTGCCCTTAACAAATTTCTTTATTATTTTTTCAGCAAAATCACCATTACCAAGGATAAATCCTTTGATTGTATTTTTAAAAATTATATCTTTTTCTTTACCTATTCCAGTCAAGACAAACTCTTTATAGATTTTTTTAGCCTGAGAAGCTGTTTTGCTAAACATAGAAAGAATAAAGGTTGTCTGCAGCCAAGCAGGTGATGCTGCGTTTGAGACAAAATACTTATAGCTACTCCAAAGATATTCTATGGGATTTTTTACAATCTTTGCCCTAACCGGATTCAGGTGAATATAGCGAGAGAGATGGTGTAGATATTCATCTTGCTGAACTAATATAGCTTTGTACCTACCCTGATATAAAGGGCCTGTTCTTTTTCTTTTGGCATTAAAATAAGCAGCATAGCTGGTATTAAGATAATGCATTGCTTTAGTTAAATTAGCCTTGGGAGTTTGCAGGATTAAGTGGTAGTGGTTATCCATTAAGGCATAGGCATGGATGATTATTCTGTATTTAAGATATGCCTGGCTTAGATAGGAAAGGAACTTACCTCTATCTGTATCTTGTAAAAATATCTTCTTTTTTTCTATCCCCCGTTGAATTATGTGATAGAAGGCATCTTCATACTCTATGCGTAATGGCCGAGCCATGAAATAATTTTATAGCAGAGTAGAAAGTTTGTCAAGAGTGGAGACCTGACCCCTTAATTATAAGGTAGCCGCGCAACTAAAATGGTGCCTTTGCCGGGAGCTGTTTTTACTTCCATCGTGCCGCCTAATAAAGTAACTCTTTCTTTTAACCCGCTTAATCCTAACTTTAGTTTATCCTGTTTGCGCCGCCGGTAAGTTTTTAAATATTTTTTATAATCAAAACCTTCTCCGTTATCTTCAAGAATCAACTTAAAATTTCCATCTTTAACTTCTAAAAAAAGTTTTACCTTAGTAGCTTGAGCATGTTTTATAATATTAGTTAAGCCTTCCTGGGCTAGGCGGTAAATAGTTAAAGAATGTTCCCGGGGAATCTCTATAGATTTAGTTGGCTTTCTATAATCAATATCAATTTTGCCAATCTTTTTATATTGGTCAACTAAAGCTGAAATCGTATCCAGCAGGCCTACTTCATCTAAGGCCGGCGGCCTGATCAATTCAGAGATATTGTGGGTTTTTTCAATTAATCCTTTCAAGATTTTTTTTGATTCTTTAGCGTTTTCTTTTATTGAGCCATCTTCTTCTGTAGCCTGGCTGATAAGATCTAGGTATATCTTTAAAGCGCTTAAATCTTGGCCCATCTGGTCATGGATTTGAAGCGAAAAATCAGCTTTGTTCTCTTCTTCTATTTTAATCATTTTTTGAGTAAGTTGTTTTTGCTGTTGCTGCTGGCGCCTTTGATTGTGATAAGCTGCAGCCGCAGTTGCTGCTCCAATTAATAAGCCTAAAACTAAAGACCAACTTAAAAACAAGATTGATCTTTTTTTATGTATCCGGGCCGAAGCTATCTCTGATTTAATAGCTTTTAGATTAAAGCTCTCGACTTTATTATTTAAAAATTCATCTATCTGATAGCTTAAAGACTCAAAACGCATTAAAAACTTATTTATCTCTCTTCGATTAGCTTTTTGATTAACTATTTCAATGATTCTTGAACCTAAATCCTGAAGCCTTTGTTCTGATTTTCTTACTCTTTCTACCCAATCTTTCTGTTCTGGAGTTTTAGCAAAAGAGGCATAAACCTCTAATTGCTGAGAAAAATTTTGTTTTGTTTCTTTGATAGTTTCTGAATCAGCAAGTAGTTTAGCTGAATCAAGATATTTTGACCCTTTCCAAAAAACATAGTTGCGAATTTCCATAGCATATAGACTATTACTGATTCTCATCTCTAAAACTGCTCTCTGGACGGGGAGGTAATCTTCACCTAAACGGATAACTGTATCTACAGAAGATTGGATTTGGTAGATACCTATAGAGCCAATAATAACAATTAAAAACAATAAAGCAGCAAAACCGCTTAACAGACGCCAGTCGATAGAGTGTTTTTTCATTTAACCTATTTCTTCTGGTTAAAAGTGTCTTCTATGGTTGATAGTTTTTTTAATACCTTGTACCATTTAAAATGACGCTTGGCCTTTTGCGGATCAACTACATAGTTTCCGTATATATCGGCCAAATGCAGGTGCATCATAGCACTATCGGGGTTTACTTTTAGGGCTTTTTTATAAGCTTCTATAGCTTTTGGATAGTTGCCTTTTCTTTCACTGTCAAAACCTAACTTTTTATATTTTTCAAATAGCTCCTCTTTAGTTGGAGGCTTCTTTTCTTCTTTTGCCGGTGGAGTTTTTGTTTTTTTAGTTTTTGCTTTTGCCTTTTCTTCCGCTTCCTTTTTTGGTTTCTTTTCTTCTACTTTGGATTCTTTTTTTTCTTTTTCTTCTGCCTTTTTTTCTGCTTTCTTTTCTGCTTTTTTCTCTGCTTCTTCTTTCTGTTTTAGCTTTCGGGCTTTTTCTTCTGCTTTATTTTTTTCTCTTTTCTTTGCTTCTTTAATTTCTTTACGTATCTTCTCTTTTTCTAAAATCCTTTCTTTTTCTCTTTGCTCGGCACTTTTATATTTTTGCTCCATTCCAGTGATAACACTTGGAGTAAGAAGAATGATCAACTCTTTACGTTCTTTTTCTTTTTTAACATTTTTAAAAGCATTGCCTAAAAAAGGTATATCTCCTAATATAGGAACTTTCTTTTCTTCTTTTTCTTCAGTTTCTTTTATCAGCCCGGCCATAATAATGGTCTGGCCGTCTTTTACCAAAACATCAGTTTCTACATTAGAAGTCTCTACAATGGGGATGTCATTACCCTCTGAAGTTTCCAGCCAATCCCTTACTGAACTAACTTCCGGTTTAATATGCATCTTTACATAACCTTGTTTATTGATCACCGGTGTAACATAAAGATTTACCCCCACATCAATAAACTCTACACTTTCTGAGGTGGTAGTTGTAGCCTCACCGGTAGTTGTTGTGGTTGTAACATAAGCTTCTCTGGCTCCGACCATAAACTTGGCTTCTTGGTTATTGTTGACATATATCTGGGGTGAAGAAACAATCTTTACTTCTCCAATATTTTTAAGTATCTGAAGGGTTGCATCATAATCATCACTGGCTAACTCCCCCATAGTCAACTTCATATAAGAACTGCCTGAAGAAGTAAATGGATAGACGCCGTCTAACTGAAGGTCATCTGAACCTTTAAAGATCTTACTCCAGTCAAGGCCGTAGTAGTAGTCGTCACTTAAAGTAAGTTCAAGAATCTGTGCGTCGATAAATACAGATTTGGTCTGGATATCAAAAGCTTTTATCAGCTCTTCTATCTTTTTCATATTATGCGGTAAAGCTGTAACCACTAAACTATTAGTTCTTGTATCTGACCTAATAGACCCGATATTTTCTTCTACAACTGTTGCTAGTTCTTCTTCGATATCAGCTACCTGTGCATAGTCTAGTTCAAAAGTCTTTGTCTCTGTGGGAACTATTCTTCTGACTGTAGGTATATCTACATCTTCGATGGCTTCTTTCATCTCTTTAATCTTTTTAGGCGTATCCATCATCAGAACTGTAGCTGTACTTGAATCAACAATAACTTTTCCTATAGTGCTTTTTACATCAGCTAAAATAGTACCTATTTTTTCAGGATCAGCATATTTAATTTGTACAGTTTCAGCTTCTCTTTTATCAATATACTTTTCTCCATACAGTTCTTCATATTCAGCGTTGGTCATTATAGTAATAACATTGTTATTTATAGACATTGCCAAATCATTAGTTAACAAAATCATATCTAACATATCTTCTATAGTTACATTCTTTAGAAATAAAGTAACTCTTCCTTTGACATTATTTGTAGCTACTATATTTATGTCCCCTTGTTTAGCTAAAAAGTTTAAGGTGTCTATTATCTCCATACCTCTTAGGTCTAGAGATATCTTTTTCTTCATTTTTTCTGCTAAAGTCCTTTTATCTTCTGGCTCCGTTTGCTTTTCTTCTGAAGATTTTTCTGAAGTTTCTTCTGAAGCTTCCTGAGGAGATTGTTGTTTCTCGGTTTGCTGGGAATAATCACCTTTTGGCAAGGTTTTAGAACTTTCTTCTTCTTGAGAATATGACAGATTAAGACAAGAAGTAACTAATAAAAAGAATACAGCTAATAAAGCTATTGTTTTTTTCATAAAATCTATTTATTTATATATCTCTATTTTACTACATTACCAATTTACATCAAATCTATCTTTGCCCCTTCATAGATTAAAATCACTTTATTTTTTAGTATAGAGTGTAACTTCAAATTTCTTATCTTATCGCCTTTGTTTAAAAAATAAGTTTTACCGGTTTCTTGATCTTCAATCATAGCATAAGGATTTTTTCCCAAGGATATTCCTACCAGATTAAGGCCTTTGGTTAATTTAGCCAGGCTTTCCTTTTTTTTCTTCATTTTTTCAGCTTTCGGCTCAAGCTTAAAAGGCGAAAAGACATTTCTTCTTTGAACCATCTCTAGATAATACAAAAGGGGTAAAGTTTTTGTTTTCCCGTTTTCTTCCCATAACTGTTTGTCGGGGACAACTTTAGTCTTATAAACATTATCTATATTTTCCCGCTGTAAGATAAAGTCCACACTTAAATAAATTGCCAATAAAAAAATAATTAAAACTAAGACTTTATTGAAAAATTTTATCCCTGATTCATTGGCAGTTTTAGCTAACTTTAAATAAATTTTTTTGACGATTCCAAATAAAAACCGCCAATGTTTCTTGAAATTAAAAATGGAATGAAAGAAAGATTTCCTCTTTCTTTTTACGCGTGCGCTAGCAATATCGGAGTCACTGTCTCTTTCAATTAAAGACAGTAGTTCTTCTTCGGGGGTACCTTTTTTCTTTGCCACTTTTTATATACTTTTTGTAGTTATTTAATTTTAAATTAAAACTAGATAACAAACTAAACATCAAAAAGATGTTTTATATTCATAAGGTATGAAATAGATTTTCCTTTTCTAAGCCAAATTTAGCTTCATTTTCAACAATCTCTTCTACAATCTTTGCATCTATAACAGTTTTGTTTTTCATCACCAAAAGCCGGAGGGCTTTATGGCAAAACATAGAAATTTTTCTCGGATATCCTTGAGTATATTTATATATCCGAGCAATCGCTTTATCAGCAAAAAGGCTGTCTCTGCTTTTATAACCTGCCTGCCTGAGGCGAAAGCTAATCATCTCTTTGGTTTCATCTTCTCTTAGAGGATCAAGCTTGCATTTTAGGCTCACCCTGTCAATTAAGTTTCTACTTTCTTTAAGGCAGGGTAACAACTCCATCTGGCCTAAAACTATCAGCTGCAATAGTTTAAAGTTATTAGTCTCATAGTTAAGTAAGATTCGTAAAACTTCTAAAGAGTGCTGATTTATTTTTTGAGCTTCATCGATGAGCAAAACTACTTCTTTGTTTTCATTTATACTTTTATGAAAAACAAAATGTTCTATCGCTTCTTTTACCTCTAAAACATTAGGCTCGGGATGATCAATCTCTACGCCAAATGTTTTAGCCAAAGACAACAAAAATAAATATTCAGTATCATAAGTAGGATCTAAAATAATATAGGATTCAATCCCTTTTCTATTTTTAAGCAGCTGCAGCAACTTCCTGCTTAAGGTAGTCTTTCCAGTCCCGATATCTCCTAAAACAACACTTAATCCCCTTCTTAATCTAATTTCAATTAAAATATTTGCTAGAGCCTTCTTATGGCTATGCGATTGATAGAAAAATTCTGGGTCAGGACTTGTTGAAAAAGGTTCTTTTTCTAAACCTAATATTTTATAATAGCTCATTAGAAACTACCACCTAGACAAACCACGAGTTCATTTTTTTGGCCGGGCCAAAAAAACAACCAAAACCTACATTATTTCTCCCCTCTTACCTTAATATGATATAGCTTATTTTATTGTATGCTATAAATACTTTAAACAATAATGGTTATAAAGTCAACCCTTAATATCTTTAGAAAAGAGTTTTAGAGCGAATTGTAGTTAAGATTTCTGCTTCGGGCCGCTTTTACTTCATCAAAGCGAGAAAAAATAAAATTAGAGGGGGCTTGTTTTAGAAGTTGAGGGTTCTCTTTAGCCAATTTTGCTGCTTTAATCATTATTTTAATAAAATTGTCTAGAGTTTTCTTATTTTCGGTCTCGGTTGGTTCAATCATTAAAGCTTCTTCTACGATTAAAGGAAAATATATGGTCGGTGGATGGACCCCTTCCTGGATAAGAAATTTAGCAATATCTAAAGCGGTTACCCCTTTTTTCTTTTGTTTGGCTGCCGACAATACAACTTCATGCATAGATCTTCTTTTAAAAGGCACCGGGTAAAAGTTTTTAAGGGCTTGATGGATATAATTTGCATTTAAAACAGAAAAACTACTTACCTTTTCTAATCCTTCTTTACCTAAGATTAAAATATAGGCTAAAGCTTTCAACAATACAGAAAAATTTCCAAAAAAAGGAGCTAATCTTCCTATTGAGTTTTCTGCCTCTGTCCGAGGCATAAACTCTCCGTTTTTATCTTTGTCAATAGAGCCTTGGGGCAAAAATTGGGATAATTTTTCTACTACCCCTACCGGCCCGGCCCCTGGACCGCCGCCTCCATGGGGAGTAGCAAAAGTCTTATGAAGATTAAGATGAACTATATCAAAACCAAGCTGAGCTGGTTTAACTTTTCCTAAAATTGCATTTAAGTTTGCTCCGTCATAATAGGTTATAGCATCTTTACTATGAGCCAACTTACATATTTTTTTAACTTCGGTATTAAATATGCCCAAAGTATTAGGACAGGTCATAACTACTGCTGCTACTTCCTCGGTCATTTTCTCTTTAAACAGATCAAAATCCATCTGCCCGTCTGAACCGGTAGGGATAGCGATTAGTTGATAACCCACCATCGCAACTGAAGCCGGATTTGTTCCATGAGAACTATCAGGAACTATTACATATTTTTTCTTTTTGTTATTTTTTCTTTGATGGTAAGCCTTAGCTATAAGCATACCCGCCAGTTCACCTTGAGCTCCAGCTAAAGGCTGAAGGCTAACTTTATCCATTCCAGTCAGTTGAGCTAAAAGTTCCTGGAGTTTAAAAAGAAGAGAGAATACCTCTTGTAAATATTTTAACCCTGCCTGGCTTAAGAAAAGATTAGGGCAAAGATTAGAAAAACCATCTAGTTCTGCTATTGACTCTAAAACTTTAGGATTATACTTCATAGTACAAGACCCCAAAGGATAAAAGTTAGAATCAAGACTATAGTTAAGCTTAGATAAGTTTGTGTAATGCCTGACCAGTTCCAGTTCGCCTACCTGAGGAAGTTTGGCCTCTTCTTTACGCAATAAACTCTTATCCGGCAAAGCAGCCGGCGAGATATCCAGCTTTGGCAACTTTAGGCCTTTTCTGTTCTTTGTAGAAAGTTCAAAAATTAATTCCATGTTAAAAAACTTATAAGTTATAGATTACATGTCACAAGTTAAGATGTGATAAACATTCTATCCTTAACGATTAAGCAATGTTTCTAGGGTTTTTTTAAATTTTAAAATATATTCTTTTGTTATTTTTTCGGTTATACAAATTAAAAGTTTATTTTTCATCTCAGGATAAAACCTTATCAAAGGTACGCCGGCAATAAAACCTTCCTCTAGCATTTTTTCATACAGTTTATCTATATCCGTATCAACCTCAACTACGAACTCATTAAAGATAGGATAATCTAGGTTAACTTTAACTTTATCTATTTTAGAAAATTCTCTTCTGGCAAACTGAGCTTTATGATAGTTGGTTTCAGAAAGTTTTCTAAATCCTTTTTTGCCTAAAGCAACTAAATAAATCAATGCTTTAATTGCGCATAAATTTTGATTAGTACAAATATTAGAAGTAGCCTTATGGCGCCTGATATGCTGCTCTCTAGCCTGCAAGGTAAGAACAAACCCTCTATTTGCCTTGCTATCTTCGGTAGCACCAACAATTCTTCCCGGGAGCTGTCTTATATTTTTTTCTAATGTAGCAATAAAACCTAAAAAGGGCCCGCCAAAATTAAGAGAGTTTCCTAAACATTGGGCTTCACCGGTTACAATATCTGCACCCATTGAAGCCGGAGTTTTAAGCAAGCCTAAAGAAGTCGGATAAACTGATAAAATAGCCAGTGCTTTATTTTTATGAGCTTGTTTTATCAAATCAGTATGGTCGTCAATTTTTCCTAAAAAATTTGGGTTTTGTAAGACTACTGCTGAGGTGTCAGTATCGATTAAATCTATAAACTTATCTTTATCTGTGGCAAAATCCAAAGAGTCAACTACTATAATTTGATAATCATCTAAATTTATATAAGTTTTTATAATCTTTTGATAAATTGGATTGACCAAGGAATCAATAATGATCTTTTTTCTTTTTGTTATCCGGCTTGCCATAATAATACTTTCAGCTAAAGCAGTCCCCCCATCATAGACAGAAGCATTAGCTATATCCATACCGGTCAAAGAACAAATTAAGGTCTGATATTCATAGATAGCCTGCAGTGTAGCCTGCGAGCATTCCGGCTGGTAAGGAGTATACGGGGTAGAAAACTCTGAACGATTAGCTAGTTTATCAACAACCGCCGGGATATAATGATCATAAAAACCAGCTCCCGATAGATTAACTAAAGGTTTGCTGGTTTTTCTGGCTATATTTTTAAAGTAATCAAAAACTTCAAATTCACTTTTGCCCGGCGGGAGATCAAAATCATCTGAAAAAAAACTTTTATCTATATCAGAAAATAATTCATCTAGCGAAGATACACCGATAGCATCAAGCATTTTTTTTATCTCTTCTGGAGTATGAGGTATATAATCCATCATAAATCTATCACACCTACACGGTGTGATAAAAAAAGTCCCTGTACTGTAATGGTAGGGTGTACCTTTGTAGGACGTCTGTAAATGGGATTTTAGGTACAGCCTATTATTTTAAAGTTTGTAAATATTGTTCGTATTGTTTTTTATTTATCAGTTTATCTAGTTCATCTGAGTTAGTTATCTCTATCTTTGCGATCCAGCCTTCATTTTCAGAAGAATTGTTTATAGTTTCAGGAGAATCATCTAATTTTGAATTAATTTCAGTAACTTTTCCTGACAAAGGAGCATAAATATCACTGGCTGCCTTAACCGATTCAATTTCAGCTACAACTTGATCTTGTTTATATTCTTTTCCCATTTCTGGTAAATCTATAAATACAACATCTCCTAATTGAGATGCAGCGTATTCTGTAATCCCAACTATAGCAATATTTTCTTCGACTTTTGCCCATTCATGATTTTTAGTGTAATAAATAACCATAATACCTCCTTTTCTTTAGACGCGAAAAAACGCTAATTTGTTCTCTGGCAAAAAGTTTGTCAAGAGTGGAGACCTGACCCCTATTAATTTCTTGCAGAGCCTTTCTTGTAAAAAGGCAGCTGAACAATTTTAGCCTCAAATTTTTTTCTTTTTTCATCTTCGATAAAAATCTTTTTTATTTTTTGTTGATAGTCACTGTTTATATAACCCAGGCCAATCCCGGCTGAAAGCAAAAAAGAATATGTTCCGCTAGTTACTTCTCCTATTCTTTTATCCGCTGAATATATTTTATAGCCTGGCCTCGGAATTCTTTTAGAGTTAAGAGAAAAAGCGATCTTTACTTTTTTTATCCCTTTATCTTTTTGACTCAATAAAGCATCTTTGCCAATAAAATCTTTATCAAAGTTTATAAACTTAGCCAAGCCTGCCTGTAAAGGAGTTATATCCTCTTTAAGTTCATGGCCTAACAAACTATAACCCATCTCTAATCTCAGCATATCTCTGGCTCCAAAACCAGCTGGCTTTACTTTTTGATTATCGAGTAATTGATTCCAGACAGATACAGAACTTTTCTTGGGCAGAAAAATTTCATAGCCTAATTCTCCAGTATATCCGGTGCGGCTTATCAATATTTTTTCTCCTTTATAATTAAATTCAGTAAAAGCAAAATAAGCTAACTCTTGGTTAAAACCTAAACTTTCACTTAAAACTTCCTTGGATAAAGGCCCTTGTAGGTCAATTTTGGCTGTCTCAGCTGAAATATTTTCTATTTTTGGACCTTTTACTGCCTCTTTTAATACCTGATAGTCTTTATCTTCTGAAGAAGCATTAACTACAAACATTAACTTATCTGGACTTATTTTAAAAACTATCAGATCATCTACCACCCCACCTGAATCATTTAAAATAAACCCATAACCAGACCTACCTAAAGGAATCTCTTCTAAGCAGGGAGTAACTGCTTTTTCAATACCGCTGTTTTTTATATCTCCTTGGAAAATAAACTCCCCCATATGAGATATATCAAATACAACCGCTCTTTCTCTGCATTGTTTATATTCTGAAACTATCGAACTGTAAAATAAAGGAACCTGCCAGCCGGCAAACTCCCCCATTTTTGCCGAGAGGCCCAGATGGATATCATGCAAAGGTAATTTTTTGATTGTTCTTTTCATAACAACTGCCTTATGCAACATTTTTGTTTGAACCTGTTTTGTTGCATACACCAGCATACCGATCTCAGAACGGTACTATTGGTAAATTATTTATTTTTCTTTTTGATTTTAGCCCAGGTATCCCGCAAAGAAACTATGCGGTTAAATATTAATTTCTTAGGTTCAAGCTTAGAATCAACACAAAAATAACCCTTGCGTTCAAACTGAAAACGGTCACCCGGCTTAGCATCTCCTAAACTAGGTTCAACTTTTGCCTCTGGTATAATTTTTACCGAGTCAGGGTTAATATTAGAAGTAAAATCTTTTCCTTCTTCAGTTTGATTAGGGTTTCTCTTTAAAAAAAGTGGCTGATAAAGCTTTACAGTTGCATCTTTAGCGTGTTTGGCTGACACCCAATGCAGTGTTCCTTTGACTTTCCGTCCATCCGGGGCAGCTCCGCCTTTAGTTTTTGGGTCATAGCTGCATCTAAGTTCTACTACATTACCTTGCTCATCTTTTATCACCTCTTGGCATTTGATAAAATAAGCATAACGCAGGCGGACCTCACGGCCGGGCGCAAGCCGATAAAATTTTTTAACCGGCTCTTGCATAAAATCTTCTCTTTCTATATATAAAGTATTTGAAAAAGGGATTTTTCTGGTACCTTCATCTAAATTTTCCGGATTATTTATTGCCTCTA